>JASFFJ010000124.1:0-13878 GCA_050124355.1 Desulfobacterales bacterium
AATGGCCGGTGGGTTTTTTGGCATGATAGTACATCATCTGTTTCCAAATGTGACAGCATCTCCAGGTGCCTATAGTATTGTCGGCATGGGAGCGGTTGTCAGTGCCACCACCCATGGTCCTTTGGCGGCCATTTTAATACTTTTTGAAATGACGGGCAGTTACGAAATTATCCTTCCCCTGATGTTTTCCTGCATCGTGGCAACGATTGCCAGTGGCCAGTTGATGAAGGAATCGATTTATACCTTAAAGCTGGTCAGGCGGGGTGTTGATATTAGAGAAGGCAAGGAGGTCAATGTATTAAAATCCATGCGCGTCAAAGATGTGATGAGCCCCGATGTTGAAACGGTGTCCGAGGAATGGTCCCTGAAAAAAACGTCCGATACAATTTCCAAGAGCAAGTACAACAGCTTTCCGATGCTCAATTCTGAGAACAAGCTTTCTGGCATCCTTTCCTTTAATGACTATAATGAAGCTATATTCGATGAAGATCTAAAATATATCGTGGTGGCCAAAGACCTGGCAACCTCCGATGTTGTTACCGTATCCACCGACGACGATCTTTACACCGCGCTCGGAAAAATCAGTCGGTATGATTTCTCGACCCTGCCGGTGGTATCACCCAATGATCCCCGAAAGTTGGTCGGCATCGTCAGCCGCCGGGATGTGATTGGAGCTTATGAGAAAGCCGTACTAAAAAAATCTTTATTTCAAAATTAATATGGCCGCAAAAAGGCGCAGAAAACACAAATGTTGAGCCTCAAAATCTGAAAAAATTCACATTTAAAACTGACAAGCGTTCAAGAAGTCTTCACCATGACCTCAGCCACCCTAAATCGTGCCTTTTTTCTTCGGTTACCTGCAAACCAACCGGGAGAAGAAAACGACACCACAATCCTTGAAAAAGAAGCCGAGGAACGGTTGCCTGAAGAAGAGGAATATATACTCTGCCGCCAGTGCCACCAGGCGATCACCAAACCGGCCGATCGTATTATGATGCAGGGATCACATCTGCATACCTTTGCCAATCCCCATGGAATTGTTTTTGAAATCGGATGTTTCAGAAGTGTCAAAGGCTGCGGCTATGCCGGTGCGGCCTCAGATGACTTCAGCTGGTTTGCAGGTTACAGCTGGCGAGTTTGTGTCTGCTCTTTGTGCCTGACGCATTTAGGATGGATGTTCAGTCGAATGGGAAGCGATACTTTTTATGGATTGATCTTGGATCGGCTGATAGAACCCGGTTAGGCCCATATCGGGTTTTAACTGACAACATGTTGCAAAAAAATTAAGGTTTCAGTGACGATGATCGAATTTTAACAGCAAAAATATCAAATAGCATATCACAAACCCCAAATGGTTCGGCAAGCTCACCACCTAACCACCCTGAGCCAAGTCGAAGGGCAAATCACAATGACGAAAATTCAAAATTCCAAACAATTGGCGGTTGATCTTATCTGAGATTTGGATATTGAGATTTAGAGTTTATTTATAGTTTGGTGCTTGAAATTTGATATTTCCGATTTATCCGGGTTAAGTGCTCTATTGGTTGAACTGTTATAGAAAGGGTAATTATCAATGGGAGAAATAAAAAGCACACTGGATCTTGTTCTGGAGAAAACAAAGAACCTGACACTCAGCTCTGAAGAAAAGGAGTCGCAGAAGCAGAAGGAAATTAAAAATCGTATCAAAGGCATGGTGCAAAAATATCAGGATGGGATAATGTCCATTAACCAACTGATAACCGATTATGAATTATTGAAAAATGATTACACTATACCGCAAAATAATTCATTGATCGTTGAAATTATCCAGCGAATCGAACCGGACCAAGACAATCAGTCTTTGCTTGAGTTATTGCAGGAGTGCTGCACCATTGATACCACAGCGATTGTATCAATTATCGAAAATTTTCGAAGGCAATATGTCACAGCGTCTCAGAGCCGGATTGAGCAGCTGAAGGAAGATCTAGCACAACGACACAACATCAGCGGTTCCGCTGTTCTTCCAAACTTGGATGTGGACGAACAATGGCGTCAGAAAGCTGGCAAGCTACGCGCCGGATATGAAGAACAATTAAGTCGGGTGAAAGATAATCTGATCGGTGGCAGGAGCTGATCTCGGACTCTCCTCCGGGTCGCAGGCCCCTATGGGCTGGAGGTCGCATTCAATTCACACTGAATTCCGTCTTCTGACATCATTCCTTTGTTTATACGTATGCAAAATAGAACTGCTCAATTTCTGAAAAATTTTTACGTACTTTTTCTGCTCCCGAAACAATCTCACCATGTCCCGGCAAAAGCCATTCAACCTCAAGATCCGCCAGTCGTTTGATGCTATCCTTGAGCTTCGATCCGTCACCACCGGGAAGATCCGTTCGACCCAAGCCTTCCTTGAAAACAAGGTCTCCGCTAAACAAGGCTTTTTGCGAAGGCCAGTACAAGGTTATCGATCCGGGTGAATGGCCTGGTGTGTGAAAGATATCCATTTCAAGACCTTCCAGGGAAAGGTTGCCTTCCCGAAGGAAGAAATCCGGCATGATGGCATCCATATCAATCCCAAAGGCGGCACTCATCTGTTTTCCAATGGTAACCGCCCACTGCCATTCCGCTTCGTGCAAGGTAAAGCGTGTCGGTATGTCCTTAAATAATTGAACCGCTTCGATGTGATCCGGATGGGCATGGGTGCAGATTAACACATCGATATCCTTGATTGCCAGACCCAGCGGCTTAAGGCCTCCCACAACATGGTCGAACAATCTGCTGTGACCTGGATCAATCAGCACCCGGCTGGGTCCGTCGATAAGATAGGTATTGCAGTTGTTGGCAGTCATGGACTGCCAAACGAAGGCGTGAAGATTACCGAATATATTCATAATTTTTGTTTTTCTCCACTAAATCAGGGGATAGATTTGACAAGATATGGTAGTCTCGCGATTTTTAAATTATGCTTGCATATTATTTTTTATGAGTATTAGGATTAAAAAAGCGGATGTCAAACACAAAGAACAGCAATTTGTCCATCTGATGATAATTTCCATTGATGTCCGGCAAAAATTCTCAGATTTTATGGATATGAGTTCTTTATAATGCAAATATATAGGTAGTATAGATTCGCGACGATTTCAAATGCCAATCGACAAATATATCGGGGTTGACGGCTGTAAGGCAGGCTGGTTTTTTATTGCGATCGGGCCTGGCGATGCACTTGAATACGGGATTTTTACAACCATCAAAAGGCTATGGTGCACTTATTCAGAAGCAAGGTTTATATTAGTAGACATCCCCATCGGTCTGCCTTCAACAGAAGTCAAAACCCGGCCTTGCGACAAGGCTGCCAGGCAAATATTGAGCCCAAAGCGTCATCACAGTATTTTCTCACCTCCCTGCAGAGATGCGTTGACGGCGGGAAATTACCGTCAAGCCTGCAGAATCAACCAGAAAGTCTGCCACCGTAAAATTAGCAAACAGGCATGGCATATTAGCCGGAAGATAAAAGAAGTTGATGATCTGATGATGGCCCACCCGGCGGCACAGAATATGTTAAAAGAAACGCACCCGGAGGTTTGCTTCTGGGCCCTTGCCCACAAAGCACCGATGGGGCACTCCAAAAAAAGCCCGGAAGGCAAAGCCGAACGATTTGCAGTCCTTAAAAAATATTTTGGAAAATCATCTGCGGTTATCAACTCAGCCCTCGGTCGATATCCCCGCAAACAGCTTGCCCAGGACGACATCCTTGATGCTTTGGTAAACGCCGTAACCGCGGCGCGCCTGGATGCGTCAATGGAAACGTTGCCACCCGAGCCTACCAGAGATATGCTCGGCCTTCCGATGCAAATGGTTTACTCGCCTGCCGAGCTGGGGTCGAAGAACCGACGTCACTGAACGATGAAGGGGGCAGGGCCTTGCCCACCTGCCAGGATTCTTTTGAGCACTTCCTCAATTTTGGTTAGATTTGTCATTCCCGAAATTTTATCAAAAACGGTCCCGTCTTTAAAGAACATCAGGGTGGGGATTGATTTGATGCCATATTTTGCAGCGGTTTGCTGGTTGTCATCGGCATTACATTTTGTAAACAAGATCCGATCGCCATAGGTTCCGGCGAGATTGTCAACCATCATGCCGATTCCTTTGCAGGGACCGCACCAGGGTGCCCAAAAGTCAACCAAAGCTGGCTTGTCCGCCTGCAACACCAATGCCTCAAAGCCGTTGTCATCAATTTCCAATATATTTTCCGCCATGGTACCGTTCTCCTTTTATCAATCAGCGTTAATCTTAATTCTGAAACAGGTTTCATTGTCTTTTTATTGAAAAAATATGAAGGAATCAAGCCTCAATCTATAGTGAAAAATTGGATCGTATCCTGGAGCCTGCTGCTGATTTTCAACCGTTTTCCAGAAAGGCAGTCTCTGTTGGTATTCGCCTTCTCATTTCCTGACACAATCCTCCCCATTTCACGCATCGGATCAAAATCTGCCAAACATTTAAGCAGTTGATCTGTTTAAATCATCCCTAAATTCGGAACTACCGATGTGTCGTAAAATCTGATGCTACAGAAAATGTCGGAAATCACGCCAACAATACTGAATTTGGGCCAATCGTTCTGAATTTTATTGTTTATTTTTAATAGAATCTGTTGCATCTTGGTTCTAAACCAATATTTTTTCTACACATTTTGTAGGGTCTTTAAATCATAAAGACTTAAACAGGGAGCCCATCATGATCATCAAGCCCATCATACGCCGCAATATTTGCATCAATGCCCACCCACTGGGATGTGCCGCCCAGGTCAGGACACAAATTAATTATGTTATGGATCGTGACAAAATCCTTGGTCCTAAAAAGGTTTTGGTTATCGGCGCGTCTAATGGTTATGGTCTGGCCGCCAGAATCGTATCGGCTTTTGCATCCAATGCTGCGACCATCGGGGTCGGCTTCGAAAAGCCGGGAACAGCGCGCCGGGCCGGCACCGCCGGGTGGTATAATATCGAAGCATTCAGGCAGGAAGCTGAAACGGCAGGATTGGCCGCCTGGAACATCAATGGCGATGCGTTTTCGGAAGAAACGAAGAACAAGGTCATCGGCATTATCAAGACCAAGCTGGATGTGGTTGATTTTCTGGTATATAGCATTGCAGCCCCCAGAAGGATCGATCCGGCGACCGGTGAAATATATTCTTCCGTCATTAAACCGATCGGTAAACCGTTCACCGCCAGTTCAGTGGATTTCCTCTCCGGCGTCGTCAGTGAGGTCACCGCCGAACCGGCCAGCGCCGAACAAATCGCCCATACCATCAAAGTAATGGGCGGCGAAGATTGGATGCTCTGGATAGAGAAACTGCTGAATGCAAATCTGCTTGCCCGGGAATTTAAGACCATAGCATTTTCTTACATCGGCTCCGAGCACACCCGTTCTTTATACCGGGATGGGACCATTGGTGCCGCCAAGAAGGATCTGGAACAAAAAGCAGAGCACATCAACACCCTACTGAAAACCATCGACGGCAAAGCCCTCATCAGTGTTAATAAGGCCCTGATTACCCGTGCCAGTGCTGTCATACCGGCGGTACCCCTCTATACCGCCCTGCTATATCGAATCATGAAAGATAAGAACCTGCACGAAGGATGTATCCAGCAAATGTACCGTCTCTACCATGATTTTCTTTTTAGTGGGGATTCTCCCAAAGTGGATGCCAAAGGACGGATTCGAATCGATGATTGGGAAATGCGACCGGATGTCCAGCGTGAAGTTGCCGCTCTCTGGAACGAGATCGATCAGCAAAATATCGAAGAGCTGACGGACATCAGGGGATTAAGGGAAGAATTTCTGAGGCACCACGGATTCGGGATGCCGGAGGTTGATTATTCACAGGATGTGCGGCCGGATATTTTTTAACTCCAACTGAGTCAAACTTAATGGGGGAAGTCTTTGGTAATAGGTATCAGCTACTACTGGTACGGGATAAATTATTATTTTTTTTTGGACTGAACATTTCCGTCGTCAGCCAGATCCCATGTCTGATCCGATCTATCGCCGGCTTTCGGCGGTTCATTTAATTTTCGGGGGGACTTGAAGCGTTTTCGGTAAATGACTTTTACCAAGGATTTACCGTTAATGAAATGCCGCTTTTTCTGCACCTTCGATCTCCTCTTGTTGATTTCGCACCCAAGATAGGCCTATAAAAAATATCGGCAAAAATTGGGAAATCTTTACTGGAGAGCAAAAATCAGCGATCACCAGCGGAGCTGGGGGTATGAGGAAGGCCACTCGAAGGGGTCGCGAAGCCATGCTTTGCTGGTGGTCGCTAATTTTAACTTCCTTCATAAGCCACCGGCATTGTTCAACTTTAAATCAATTAGCCGCGATCACCCGCTAACGGTAGAACCTTTTTAATTTTCACCGTCAGTGACCGTGGCTCATGAAGGGAGTTAGTTGATTTAGGGACGAATTCTTCGCTTGGAATCTTAACACCTAACCTTCTTTTGATTAGGTTTCAGAGCCAGAATGAGTAAAGAAATAATCAACAAAAAAACGGCATTCATAATCCAGCCCGGTTTGTAAGAGCCGGTTTTATCGAAAATGAATCCACCGATGATCGGGCCCAGAGCGCCACCGATTCCGGTTGAAAAAAAGGTTAGCAAGCCATAAGTGGCTCCCAGCACCTGGCGGCCAAACCGGTCCGAGATTAAATAGGGTGTCACTGGGGCCAGGGACCCATAACCAAATCCGTAAAACAGTGCAAACCCGTATAACATGAAAACGTTGGTGGTACGGTAGAGCAGGAACATGCCCACTGCCATCAGTAAAAAACCAAGTGCTGCCGAATATTTAGCATCTCGGATCCGATCGCAGAGCCACCCGAAAAAAAATTTCCCGCCGCTTCCCATCATACCGATAAAGCCGAGGGTCGCCGCCGCCGCTAGTTTATCGATCCCGTTATTAGTAGCATAGGCCACCTGATGAACAAAGGTCATCATTACCGTCATAACGGCAAATATGTTACAAACCACCAGCAACCAGAATTGGGGGTCTGAAAAAATCGGTTTCAGAGACCGTTTTTGAACGGTACCGTCGTGCGAATAGGGATTCGATTGATTGGGCGGCCGCGCCTCACCGTCCGGCTGCAGACCATAGCGTTCAGGATGGTCTCTGCCCATAAAGATCTGAGACATGACAATTCCAACGACGCATGTCAAAACGCCAATACACAGGAAACCCACCCGCCATCCAAAGCTTTTAACAATATAGCCGGCTAGCGGTGCCATGATCAATGTACCTAATCCGATGCCCATGGCAGCAATGCCGATAGCAATGCCCCGCTTCTTTACAAACCATTTTCCAATCGAGGCCGCGCAGGCAACCGTGCCGCATCCTGCCGAACCGATTCCGACCAGGACACCATAGGTCAGGTAGAGCCCCAGCGGTGATTTGACAAAGCTTACCGCGATAAATCCGGCGGTCGTAAGCAAAACACTGACGGTGGTGATCCATTTGGGGGCAACCCGGTCCAGCAGCCAGCCTGCAAAAACACCGAAACTCGCATACATCAATAGATTGATGGATGCGGCCAGGGATATGACGGTCATGGGCCAGTTGTATTCAGCAAACATGGGTTTGACAAAAACGCCGAAGGAATACCGTGCACCGTAAATCACTGTCAGCATAACAAAGGAGCTGAAAACAACATACCATCCCCAAAATACAGGCCCTGACCTGTGGGTATTCAGGGCCCAGTGGAGAAAAAGTTTATTGGCTTTCGACATCAATTCAATCTTATCCGACTTAGAGTGCTTGAAATTCCATCGACAATGTTCGAAACGCAACCGGCTGATTTATCTACCACATATTGGGAAAATTAAAAATTGGAAATTTCGGGACTTTCTACGAAATCATAAACACTGTACTAAAAACTAAAGCTCAGCTTGATTCACAAGCTGAGCTTTCAGATTACAGGTGTTCCGACGAATACAATTTCTGGCTATTCGATATATTTTGGTCAACCGTGCCTTATAGCGAGTTTCTCAAACATGATGACAAGTCCGGCGCCAAGCGTATAAATGGATTCAATGTTGAGAATCTTCTCCGCATTGGAATCAAAGAAGATATTGAGATCGGATGCCAGGTCATCTTCCGGCCTCCAGTAGCAAATCAAAAGCGGCATCTTCGGTAGAGGGTCCAAAATAAGTGATATATCAGACGAATAATGATTTTCCACCTGCCTTCCATTGAACAAGTGGATCATGTCTTCAAAAAGGTCGGTATAGGTGTCGGCAACCTTTTTCAAAGGTTTTTCACATCTCTGCTCAAACAGTCGATACCATGTCCTACCGCCTTCCAATTCCCTGAACGGAACCCATTTGCCTGAAACCGGCGTTCCGGCACCCGCGATAATATAGTTGAGGACCGGTACCGCTATCCATGGATGGACATGGATGTCGGTGGATATATTCCCCATTGTGTCAACGCTGAAGTCCTTGCCGAGGCACTTAATTGTCAACTTCCCGCTAGAATATTGCGCACCCAGTCTTTGTGCTGTCATTTGCAAATCTGTGGCGGTAATTTTACGTTTCAAATTCTCAATTGACTCGTTTTGCATCTGCTCATGGGGTATCCGGTTCGAGGTCACCCCACTATGCCGTTCGATGACCTCTCTATCAAGTTGAGGGCATTCATCAAGCCGCATTTGACCCTGGAACACGGCAGCTGCAAAGGCCAGGCAGGTCGGCTTGTTACATTTCCTGCAATTTGACTTGTCCAGTAGCTTGAAGATTTCCATGGTATTCTTGAATTGATCCATACGTCACCCCTCATAATCTATAATTTTGCTCATCGGCATAAAAAATTGAAGATATTTACCTTTGGGTGTCACCTTTCCTTGACGGTTGCAGCAGCATTATCAGGACAAATCCAAGTACAGCCAGCAGGATCAGTATCAGAAATGCGACCCGGTAATTTCCCATAACATCAAAAGTGTGACCGGCTATAAGCGGTCCGGCTGCACCGCCGATCGTTCCGCTGGCCAGAACAATGCCGTAAAGCAGCCCGTGGGAGCCGGTGCCGAAAAGCTCCGCGATCGTTGGAGACATCACCGTAAAGAAGCCGCCGTGAGCAAAGCCGTAGATTACGGCAAAAAGAAACAGCATCCAGGCTTGACTGGCCACATGCAGCCAGATAAAACCACAGAACAACATGGTGGTACAGATAACCAATGAGCGCTTTCCGCCAATTTTGTCGTTGGCTGTGCCGATCACAATCCGGCCCAGCATGCTGACACCGCCGATCGTGGACAGGACACCCACGGCGGTTGGAGACGTTAATCCCAGGTCCATGGCGTGGGGGACGATATGCACAATGATGGTCAGGAGGCAAAAGAAAATGGCGAATTCAACAACGCATATAATCCAAAACTGCCTGGTTCGGGCCGCCGCCCTCAGGGTTACACTCTCTTTGGGTGACCCATCCCCGTTGGTGCATGATTCATTGCTGTCTCCATCAGGAAGCAGGCCGATGTCCAGGGGGTCTCGGCTCAGCACTTGGGCCACGACCACGTAAATCAACAGGGCCGCCGCTCCAATAATAAGGTAGGAATGGCGCCAGCCATAGTCTGCGATGAGCAGCGTGGCTATCAGCGGTACCAGAAATTGGCCGGATCCTGTGCCGACCTTGACGATGCCGGACATCATACCCCGGCGTCTTATGAACCAGCGAGCCACAGTTGACAGCGTAATAACATCGTGGGTGCTGAATCCGATACCCACCAGCACGCCGTATATGAGGTAAAGCTGCCAAAGGGCCTGCAGCCTGGACATGAGCAGATACCCAATCCCCAGTGAAATGCCGGATGCCGCGATGATCACCTTCGGACCGATCCGGTCGTTCAACTTGCCCGCGATGACCCCGACCAGACCCATCGTCAAAAAAGCCAGCGAGGATGCTCCCGATATCGCCGCCCGTGACCAACCAAACTCGGCCTGGAACTCCTTGAAAAAAACACCGTAGGTGAACATCGCACCAATACACACCGCCTGGATGATAAAACTGGCTGCTACGATGTTGTAGCCGTAGAAGTATTTCGTCTTTAGCTGAAAAATGTCATTAACTCCTTGGATATACAGACTCCGTTATCATTTAGTAAGAATGGCCAGTTTTTTGACATAAGCATTTTGCCCACATAAAAAGGCCCAACTGCATTTAGAAATAACGAGGTCTGTATTTAACCGAATGCGCAAAAAGTGTCAAATATTGACTTGTTAGATATAAACCATTATTCAACTCTAAATGGCGACAAGATTGCAGCAGAAGAATTGGCACTTTTCCAATAGCAAATTTTCATGGGACGGATGAATTGACACAAAAGGATCGGATTGATTTTGGCGCCATGGCGATACTGGTGATACTTTGTGCAAGCTGGGGATTGCAGCAGGTCGCCATTAAAGTTGCCAACCAAGGCGTTTCGCCTATCCTTCAAGCCAGTATGCGCTCGGTAGGGGCCGCTATCCTCCTCTGGATCTGGATGGGAGTGCACCGGCAACCGATTCTCGAAAAGGATGGAACGCTGTGGTGGGGAATTGCGGCAGGTCTTCTCTTCACCGCTGAGTTCATTTTTGTTTACTGGGGTCTCGAATTTACCAACGCATCGCGCGCCATCATTTTTCTGAACATATCACCGTTTATTGTCGCGCTTGGGGCACAGCTCTTTATTCCCGGTGAACAGTTGCGGATAATTCAAGTTGTTGGCTTATGCTGTGCATTTGCCGGCATCGTCGTCGCGTTTAGCGAATCGGCAACTTATACCTCATATCGGATACTGATTGGCGACGGGATGCTGGCCGTGGCGGCAGTGTTCTGGGGCGCCACAACGGTTCTGGTCAAGGCCGGCCCTCTCTCTCGGATCAGGCCGGGCAAGACCCTGCTTTATCAGCTTGCCGTTTCAGCGGTGTTCCTGCCGATAGGATCTCTGATAAAGGATGAATCCGGCATTGTTCATATGACACCCGTTATTGCAGGCTGCCTTGCCTATCAGATTGTCTGGGTCGCTTTTATTACTTTCCTGGCCTGGTTTTGGCTCGTGCGCAAATATCCCGCATCGCGTCTGGCATCATTCACCTTTCTGACGCCAATTTTTGGTGTCATCGCAGGTGGTGTGCTTCTGAAAGAGCCGATTTCGAATACACTCTTGCTGACTCTTCTTCTAGTTGGCACAGGCATTTACCTGGTCAACCGGCCTGCCCCGGAGCGAGAGGCTGACGTGTAAGAGCGGGCAAAAGCCACCATCCCCTTATTTTCCGTTAAATCAAATTTTTGGGAATATTTTTGACCGGTCGGTTTTTTGCCGGTGGCGGGGCTGGCAGTCTCATCCGTCAAACCTGGGTTTGCCTATTTTATCCTTCCACCATTTATCGATTTGAGACGGCTGGAATCTAATCATTTTATCCAATAGGCCGTCCGGTTGATGATCCATCAAGAGCATGTCTCTGAATCCCTGAACCAAAAACCCTTCCGACACCATATGATCGATAAATCCGCATAGCCGATCGAAATACCCCTCGATATTAAATAAGCCAATGGGTTTTTCATGGATCCCAAGCTGCGTCCAGGTCAGCATCTCGATGGTCTCCTCAAGCGTTCCGAATCCGCCGGGCATTGAGATGAATCCGTCTGCCAGTTCTGCCATCAACGCTTTGCGTTCATGCATGGAGTTGACGATCCGCAAATCCTGAAGATGGGTAAAGGCAACTTCTTTATCGACCAGAACCTGCGGGATAATGCCGATAACGTTCCCCTTTCTATCAATCATAGAGTTGGCAATTTCACCCATCAGGCCGATGTTGCTGCCACCATAGATAAGGGTGATACCCTGTTCAGTTAGTGTCGCCCCCAAAGTACGGGCTGATTTTGCATATTTTGAGTTATTTCCGGAACTGGATCCGCAAAAGACGCAAATTCGTTTCAACTTGTTTCCCTCTCCATAAATTTCTGTAATTCACCTTCATCCTGCAACGCTTCAATGAGGCGGTCCAGCTCCGCGTTGTTATTGTATGGCGCAATGCCGATCCGCACCAGTCCGCCCTGATCCAAAAGTCCCAGCCTTTCAACCAGGCGGATGGCATAGAAATGACCACCCCAGACAAAAAGCGCCCTGTTTCCCAAATATTTAGCGATCTGATCTGCGGTGTATCCCTCGTAAGTCAAAGAAACGGTTGAAGTGCGGGGATGTCCCGGTGCCGGACCATAAACAACGGCTTTGGAGACATTGGAAGTGATGGCATCGATGAGATACTCGGTCAGGTCCATTTCATAGCTTTCAAAAGCCCGCAACCCGGAGATGATCTGGGTCCTCCGGTTTGATTTCAAATCCTTGGATTGCCCATCAAGGTCAGTTCCGAATTTCAGGCCGATATTCGCAATAAATTCCACTGCCGCGGCGGCACCGGCGATGCCCTCGTGATGGAGGGTGCCGGTTTCCATCATATATGGCACAGACTGGATCTGGGTTCTAAGATTTAAGGGAGCCAGCTGGCTCAGCACCTCTTTTTTAGCATACATGACCCCGATATGAGGTCCGAAAAATTTATAGGCAGAGCACAAAAGAAAATCCGCATCCAAATTTCTAACATCGATAGAACCGTGGGCCGCAAAATGAACGGCATCGACCACCACAATGGCACCAGCTTCATGGGACATCTGAATAATTTTTTGAACGTCGCTGATGGTTCCCACCCCGTTGCTGGCATAATTTACTGCCACCACCTTTGGCTTGTTTAAAAGCTTGTTCCGGAAATCTTTCATATTCAGGGTACAGGTGTCGATATCCATGGCAACCTCGGCCACATCAATGCCCCGATCCATTAGCTGCAGCCAGGGTCCCCGATTGGCTTCGTGGTCCAATTCGGTAATCAGCACCGTGTCCCCGGGCGTCAACTGACGCGCCAGTGCTTGTGCCAGCGCGAAATTCAGCGTTGTCATGTTGGCACCGAAAACGACCTCCTCCCAACTGCAGTTAAAAAAATCGGCAAAGATATCCCGGGCATCTTGAATGATGGAGGATGTATTTTGGGCCGTTTCAAACTGATCTCCCACATTGGCGTTCATGTCGATAAGATAGTGATTTACAGCATCTATTACGGATTCCGGTACCTGATAGCCACCGGGGCCGTCAAGATAGGCAACCGGATGACCGTTGAATTCTCTTTTTAAGGCCGGGAACTGTTTTCTCACGTATTCAGACAATTGTTCCTTCATCTCTAATCCTTTTTTTCATTTCAGTGCGTCAGCAAGCTCCTCCAATATCACTAATCTTCAATAAATTCACCATTTTCGATTTTTCTGGATTTCAGGTTTTTTCTGCTGTCAAACTGCATTTTAACGAGGATCCGATTTGAGCAGCCAACCCCAAAAATTTCTTTTTGCAAAGAATAGGTCACACTGCCGTTTTCTCCAAAATCTTGCATCAATTCCCAGGATTTATTGATAAAAAGATGAAATTTCTCGTCACATTGACTGCAACGCACATCTAGGAAAAAGCCGTCTGAAGCAGTTTTGGGTGTATCTTTCCCGAAAATTTTATCAGCCAGTTTTTTAAACATTGGAAGTTCTCCATAAAAAAATCAGACGTTTGTATGGTAGGATTCTTGATCTGTTTTTCCCTACTAGGTCACGATTCTAATCGATTGTCAAGCCAGCGATCATTGAGTGCTCAGGTTTTTAAAACGGATTTTTTGTAATGGATCTTTCGCGTTCGTCGACGTAGCGGTGTCGGAATTAACCCCTTTTATAAGCCGCCGGCATTGTTCAGCTTTATAGCAACCATCCGTGATCGAATGGATATACGATAACCTTTTCAATTCTTACCCTATCGATGGGAGGTGGCTTATGGGATAGTTA
>JASFFJ010000125.1:0-13827 GCA_050124355.1 Desulfobacterales bacterium
TTTCCTCAGATTAACTCTGCTGGTGGTCGCTGATTGATATATAAGACAACTTATCTTTTTTAGGCCAATAGATTCTATAGGAGTAAGCGAATGAACGAGGACATTAAAAACGTGGCCTGTATCGGCGCCGGGCTCATCGGGCAGGGCTGGGCGACACTGTTTGTCGCAGCGGGCTATACCGTCACCATGCAGGATTTGAGTGACCAAAAACTAAACGCTGCCATCACACAGGTACGTTCTAATCTTAAACTATTAGAAGACAACGGCCAAATTGGTCATGACACAGCCGCTGGAGCCTACAAAGACCTCCACACCACCCTGAGTCTGGCCGAAGCCGTTAACCGCGCCGACTACATTCAGGAATCCATCCCCGATGATTATGCGGCCAAAAAAACGGTATTTAAAAAAATGGATGCGCTGGCTGCCGGAGAGACGATACTTGCCAGCAGCAGCTCCGGGTTGCTGATGAGTGAAATTCAAGCAGGCCTTGCGCGACCGGAGCGTTGTGTTCTGGTTCACCCGTGTCGGCCCGGTCATCTGCTGCCCCTGGTGGAGGTTGTCGGCGGTGACCAGACCACACCGGAGACCGTTGAGACTACCTGTCATTTGATGGAAAAAATCGGGAAGACCCCGGTGCAACTGAAAAAAGAGGTTTCCGGCTACATCGTCAATCGACTCCAGGCGGCCATTCTACGTGAGGCGGTCGATCTGGTAGCAAACGGGGTTGCCAATGCCGAGGAAGTCGATCAGGCCTTCTGCACCGGCATCGGCATGCGGGACCCCTTCATCGGCCCATTGCTGCGTGCATATTTGGCTGGGGACGGCATTGAAAACTTTGTGGCAAATTATTCAGAATCATATCGATTGAGGTGGGAATCGATGGCCAACTGGGACGCGATGTCTTCTTCGGTGAAGGAAACCCTTGTAAACAGCGTCAACGAAATACCCATTGTGCGCAGGAACTCGCTTGAGAAAATAAAAAACTGGCGCGATAAAATGTTGATGAAGATATTGAAATTAGACCGGACGTGTTGCTAAATTCAGAACTACTGATGTGTCGTAAAATCTGATGCAACAGAAATATCAGGAATCGCATCAACAATACTGGATTTGGACGAAGCGTTCTGAATTTAATTTCATATTTTTTTTAGATGATGTTGCAGCTTAAATCTACACATTATTTTCCTACGATTTTTGCAGATCCCTATAGTATCAGCACCCCCCAAAACGTTTTACCGGCTGAGGTTAGGAACCCTAAAATTCCGGATAATATTAGATTAATCAAGACCGACCATCCTACCGCTCAATCTACTGGCAATCCCTCCATCCGCATAATCTCCAACGCATTGGTGGTTGGACAGGGACCGGGACGCAAGGTATAGTCAAAAAGCATTTTCCCGTCAGCCACCTTTTCTCTAAAGTGACAGTTGGTGATGCCAGGAAGTTCATCCGCTAATTTTACGAGTTCTAGATCATGGGTGGCAATCAATCCAGTACCATTTTGGCCGATCAGGTTGCGTATATAGGACCGGCTGCCGATCAGCCTTTCGCGATTGTTAGTTCCTCTAAAAATTTCGTCAATTAGAAAGAGTAGCGGTAATGGGTGATCGACCTGCAGCGCATCCAGCAGCGCTTTTAAACGTCTGACTTCGGTATAAAAAAAAGAAAACCCATCGACGATAGAATCATTGATCTTAATACAGGTAAATATACGAAGCAAGGCCGATTTAAAATTGATGGCATTGACCGGGCCTCCGGCGTAAGCCAGGCAAAGGTTAACGCCGATAGTTTTCAAAAAAGAGCTTTTGCCGGACATGTTGGAACCGGTGATGATAAACGCTTCACCGGGTTTGTCCAGAATAAAGTCATTGCAAATCGCCTGATCGGCGGGAATTAATGGATGGCCGAGATCCTTAGCTCTTAAAACGGGTTGATCCATGATTTCCTGATCCGAGACAAAGTCAGGGAATATATAGTCGGGATTCAGATAGGCAAAATCTGCCAGGGAAATTGATGCTTCCAATTCTTCCCAGGCATCCAGCCACTGAGGCAATTGCTGTGCGACGTCATCCCGATATCGATGGATGAGAGCGGAAAAAAAGAAATCCCAGGGGAAAACGATATTCAGCAGAACTGCCATGATTGGATTCATTCGGAGGCCGATCGCCGTCGAGATAAGCTTAAATTGTTGAAGTTGCCGGGAAGGCAATTTTTTATGGGCCAAAAATGGTGCACATAATGTTCTCAAATGGTGGTTGGTACGGTAGGGGTAAGTTTCTAAAAATTTTAAAATTTGGCTGAACTTGCTCAGTTCATCATCTAATTGCGAAATGACCTCAAAAGACTGTTTAAGCAGCTTCAAATTGGAAATATAAAAAAGAACATAAATGAAAAATGACAGCATCCAGTAAGGTGGAATATTCCCGAATCGATGCCACAAAAAGAGTGTGACGTTCAAAGCTGCGAAACCCAATGACATCACCGCAAGGTTCGGCATACTTTTTGGTGGAGGCTTTGCCTTCAGCCAGTCCAGCAACTTTTTTCCCTCCAGCTGGGCCCCTGAAACCAGACGAAAATTTAACTGCAATCTGGTTCTAAATCGCGTTAAAGCGACCAGTTCCCGGATTACCTGCTGGCGTTTAAGGATGCCGGTGAGATCGGGAGTCTCCTGTAACAACCAGGTTGCAAGTCTCCGGCTGCCTTCAAATGAAATACCGATATCGAGCAGCTGATGAATGGATCGGCTGCCGGTAATATCCAGATCATTTTCAAATGAAAGATCGGAGAAGGGTAATTGAAGCATCGATCCGGGGATTTTCCCCCAATCCAGATCCATCCGCGCCAGTTGAGATTTTTTTATACCCATCCAGGTTTGATGTCTGCGGATGCCTTTTTCCAGGCGATGGTGGTGATAGGCAATGATACTGAAAGTGATAAATGCACTGCCGGCAAAGATCCATGCCAAATTTTCATTGATCCAAAAGAAAGAGATGAAGACCATGGCGCCGCCGAGAATAAAAATGATCAAGCGATATAGGGATAATCGCCGGCTTATCGCCTGAAGCTTTGTCAGTCGAAGACCCAATCGGTCGACCTGTTTCTCAATCGATATTTTTCGCTTAGCTCTTCGACTCATTATGGAAGTATGGCAGAAAGGGGATTACGGGTCAATACAACAAGGAGCACTTTATTTCTTTATTGACATGGGGTCAATTTCTGTTTAGGGAAGGCGCCACCTGTTTATTTAATGGGCAATGAAATAGGAAACATTCGTCATGCCGGTCCCGGGATGACGGATCCGGCATCCAGGATGTTTTCCTGGATTCTGGCGTTCGCCAGAATGACATTGGTTTAGGTATTTAATCGCCGGAGTAATAAAGAACCTGTATCGAATGATTGATGATGACCCATTCAGCCTATGTTAAAACAACCAGCAGCTATCGTGATGTGCTGCGGGTCAGCATGCCGATAGTAATGAGTATGGCCACCACCGTGGTGATGACCTTTACCGATCGGGTGTTTTTGGCCAATTACTCTATCGATGCCATCGCCGCCGCTCTGCCGGCCGGTATTATTGCTTATGTGTTTCTGATTTTTTTCGCCGACACAGTGGGTTACGTCAGTGTTATCATTGCCCAGTATACCGGTGCCGGCGCTTTGCATCGTGTGGGCGGCGCTTTGTGGCAGGCAATATACCTTGCGTTGATTTCATGGCTGATTATGGTGGGGCTTTCTTTTGGCGCCGGTCCACTGTTTCGATTGGTCGGCCATTCGGCTGAGGTACAGCAGCTGGAAGTGATTTACTTCCGGATGCTTTGCCTGGGCTCGGGCATTCACATCATCGGAATGAGTTTTTCCAGTTTTTTTACCGGCCGGGGTGTCACCAGACCGGTAATGATCATTTACATTATCGCCATGTTCCTGAACGTTCCACTGGATTATGCCCTAATTTACGGGGTTTGGATATTCCCTGAACTGGGTATTCTGGGTGCGGCCATTGCCACGGTGTTTTCCTGGACATCCGCCACTCTGCTGCTCGGACTCATCGTGTTCACCCATGAGAATAGCCGCACTTTTAAGATCCGTCAGAATTACCAATTCGATGCCGACCTCTTTCGGCGGCTGCTGCGTTTCGGCGTGCCCAGCTCGCTGCAGTTCAGCCTGGATGTGTTTGCCTTTAGTTTTTTCGTTCTAATGGTAGGGAGGATTGGAAAAGCAGAGCTCGTGGTCACCAATATCGCCATTTCGCTGGATTCGGTCTCCTTTCGGCCGCTATCAGGCTTTGCGTTGGGTGCAAGCACCCTGGTGGGGCAAGCACTGGGCCGCAATCGACCGGAGGAGGCGGTGGCTGCGGCCAAGGCCACCATGGTGATTGTGGCCTCCTACATGGCTGTCTTCATCCTGGCTTTTGTGTTCGCTCCCCAGCCATTGCTGGAGCTTTTTCGTCCCCGGGACATCAGTCCAGAAAACTTTGAAGCCATCAAGGGCATGGGCGTCGTGGTTTTACGATTTGTGGCCGGCTATTTATTGCTGGATGGGTTATACATGATCAGCACGGCGGTGCTCAAAGGTGCCGGCGATACCCGATTTATCATGTGGAGCATGGGGGTGCTCTCCGTTTTTGGCATGATTTTGCCGATGTATATCGGCATCGAGGTGTTCGGCAAAGGGCTGTACTTTGCTTGGGGCTGGTCTGTTTTTTTTCTTTTTCAGCTGGCATCGGTGACTTGCTGGCGTTTTTATCAGGGCAAGTGGAAAACCATGCGGGTGATTGAATAAAATTCATAACTCTTGATGTGTCGTAAATTTGCATGCAACAGAAAAGTTTGAAATCGCGCCAACAATACTTAATTTGAGTGATTCGTTCTGAATTTTACTTCTTATTTTTGATTTTTTAAAGCCATCGGAATCACGGGTTACAATCCCCTGAGCTTCTTTATAAACACCGGACTCACTATTGTTAGTCAGTCAAGGTGAAATTATAATTCATGGACGGCACTGGCTGCAAACATTTCTTCGGCTAGCTCGGTGTCCTTAGTCATTTCTTGCGAGTCACAAAATGCCTTATTGTCTAGTTTTGTGACCTCTTCATCCTCAAACTAAGTTATCCTTTTTTCCATCTCTTTCACAATAAACCGGCTTCTGGATCTAACCCTCTTACATCCAAAAAGTCTCCACATCATATTTATGAATATTTTGATCTTTAGTGACTATCAGAAAATTGTTCTGCTTAGCTTGAGCAATCAGAAGTCTGTCAAATGGATCTTTATGAATGTCTGGCAGTAGTACTGAGTTAATCATTTCTGAAGCGGATGGATCAGTTAGATGAAGATTGGTATTTTCCAAGATCTCATTTTTCCAGGCATGGACATCCGATACAGCTAATTTGCTACGCTTAACCAATAGCGCAACTTCCCAAAAAGATATGGAGGAAATGTAAAGGCAACCTTGTCGTTCTTGTTTGTCAAAAAAGTTAATAAAATCCCCTGATACCGTTTCCTTATTATTCCAAAAGACCAAAGCGTGAGTATCAAAAAGGTATGTCGGTTTTTTCAAACGTATTCCTCCCAGATATCTTCTATTGGTTTAATCAATTCATCCGGAGAAACCAATAACTCAGGTTTAATACTCATTTTATCTCTCCAGTCTATCTGATGGTTAGGAACGATACGAGCCACATCTTGATTATTACGTTGGATCACGATGGTCTCTCCTGCGGATGCTTTATCTAAATACTTAAAAAGGTTGTTTCTTAATTTTGTTGCGGATATCTTAATCATTTCCACCTCTAAAAATTTTAATGTACATGATATTGTTTGTTATGTACACGAACATAGACTTGTCCTGTCAATTTGTCAAGGTAATTTTTTGGTGTTATTTGCGGTTAGGTTCGTTTTCAGCGAGCTCACGAATTGAAATAAAATAAGTTATCGTTTTATCATGGATTACGGAGGATATTGCGGACGGGATCTGCCGTGTATAATTATCTGCGTAAATCCGTGTTAAATGAAAACAACGTTGTATTGATTCAGATAAATTTTTCCGTTCTGCAGTTCTTCCTTTGTATGGGGCGGCTTGTGCTCGGCCGGATATCCGATGGCGATCATCGATTCGACCTTGAGATGTGAGGGGATATTCAATAGATTCGCGATGTACGCCTCGGCCGATTGAGTGTCATCATGCATGCGTTTTCTGATTTGGATCCAACAACTTCCCAGATCAAGAGAGGCTGCTGCCAGTTCAACGAAAATGGTGGCAATGGATGCGTCCTCGACCCAAACATCCGATTTTTGGGGGTCGGCACAGACAACGACCCCAAGCGGCGCGTCTTTTAGAAACGTCGATCCATGGGGTTTGGCTGCCGATAAATCTGCCAGCAGATTCCGATCGGTAATAAATATAAACTCCCAGGGATTTATACCCCTTGAAGACGGAGCACGCAATGCGGCCTCCTTCAATATTTCAACTTTTTCCGCTTCCACCTTGTCGGCGGTGAATCGACGAATGCTTCTGCGTTTCGTAATCAGATCAATGAACATGGGTATATCTCCTTTATTTTTCAAGTCATTTTAAGATGGCATCTTGCAAGGATTGTCCTATTAATTTTTCCAGGTCATCGATCGCAGGCATCTGCACCTTGCATATAATATAAACATCCCCATCATAAGGTAATTTAATTGGTAGGACCCCTTGACCAAATTGCGCCGATACTTGCGTGTTCGGCCCGGTAAGTTTTCTACTTTGTCCACGTCTGTGACGATCCTGCTATTCGAATCGCCTCATCACATTAAGCGAATTCCTCATACCTGCCATAACCATGCCACCATCGGCACCGGCAGCAACGAAGCAAAAACCAGCTGTGTAAACCAGTTCAACCAAGCTCGGATCAGGGAGCAGAATTCCTGCGGCCTTACCGCTAGCTTTGGCAGTCTTACCGACTTTTTGTAGTATCGCCAGAAACTCAGGATCGTCGAACCTGCCCGGCATATTCAAGCTGATGCTCAGATCCAAGGGTCCGACAAACAGCACGTCCACCCCATCGACATCCGCAATCTCCTGTAGATGCTTGATTGCCTCGCCGGTTTCTATCTGTACCACCGTCAGCAGTTTGTCATTTGCCGTGGCGTAATATTCCTCGAAATTTGCGCCATAACCTGTAGCCCGTGGACTGCTTGCCACTCCACGAAGGCCTACAGGAGAATATCGCATGGATGCAACGGCAAGCTCGGCCTCCTGTCTGTTTTGTACATAAGGTACCATAATACCTGCAGCGCCGGTATCCAATGCCCTCTTGAACCTTGGCATTTCATTCCACGCTATACGTACCAGCGGAGCGGCGCCGCCAATAGAGATTGCCTGTACCTGACTCAACAGGTTAATATTGTCACCGGGGCCATGCTCCTGATCCAACAATACCCAATCGTAACCCATAGTAGAAGCCATTTCAGCCGTAATACTTGATCCAAGATTACACCATGCACCGGCCATGAATTTCCCGCTTATTACCCGCTCTCTGAGGGAGCTCATAGACTCTCCTTTGTATTGCAATGACTTAGAAATAGTTTTCCTGTTTGTATCAGAAAACCGTTTCATAAAAGAATGTGATCTTGTCTATAGAGGTACACCTTGTGTTTTGTTTCGGTATACCGTAAATATACCGAACGCGCTTTTTTGTCAATTTGAACTATGTTTCATAAAACGTAACTATCCAGTGTAATTTTAAATAATAAAACATCTATTTGAGAATTTCTGACAACTTTCCATTGAACAGAAGATCCAAGGTGTGGCTTGATTTGGCGCTTTGCTTTACATCGTTTGACAAATAGCTGCGTATCCGAATTAGTATACCACTCTCCCGGGTTTTTGCTTGTATTTGATGCAATAGTTGCTTATACATTCAGCCGGGAAAGTTGTTTGATAAGGCTTTTTAGGGGGCGCAGAAACGACGGACAAATCAGAAAAAGACATGATTAGAATAATCTTCTCAATATCTCAGAGCACGCGATCATAACAAAAACTAAGTTAGAGCAAAAATTCTTTTCACAAATCAGCGACCACCAGCATAGCGCGGTCCCGGCCCCTTCGAGGGGCCGTCCCCATACCACCAGCTCTGCTCTGCTGGTGGTCGCTGATTACCAATATAACGGAATAAAATTTTATGGAAAATTTTAGAGCAGAGCGGATAAAAAAGCTGATGATGGAATTGGTTCGGATTCAAAGTGACACCGGTACCCGGCAGGAAAAAGATGTTGAGGCCTATCTGCATGAATGGCTGGGTCGGCGGACATACTTCAAAAATCATCCGAATTACTTCGGTTTATATCCTTTGGAAAAAGATCCGCTGGAACGATCGGTGGTTTGGGGCCTGGTTAAGGGGCAGGGCGATCAAACCGTGATCCTGATGCACCATCACGATGTCGTCGATGCATTTGATTACGGCAGTTTGGCAAAATTGGCCTACGATCCGCCAAGACTACGGGTGGCATTGGCCGGAATGGAACTGACCGCGGCGGCCCGCAGGGATCTGGCAGGCGATAAATGGATTTTTGGTCGCGGCACGGGTGATATGAAAGCCGGGGCTGCCATTCAGAGTGTTTTGTTGGAAGAATATTCGGAAAAAGCGGGTTTCAAGGGCAATATATTGTTATTGTCGGTTCCGGATGAAGAAAATTTATCGGCGGGTATGCGCGGGAGCCTTGGCCTGCTAAGCGATCTTAAAGCTGCATTCAATCTGAATTACAAGCTCATGATTGATTCGGAACCGCACGAAAAAGAGCAGGATCAAATAGGCCTTTTCCAGATCGGTTCTGCCGGCAAGCTTTTGGCGGTCATCTACGTTCGGGGTAAAAAATCCCACATCGGATATATTTACCAGGGTTTGAATCCAGTGCTGATATTATCTGAAATCGTTCTTCAAACCGAGTTGAATACGGATTATTGCGATGTGGTTCGAGGTGAAGTTTCCCCACCGCCGTCCTGGAGTTATATGAGGGATAACAAGGAGGTCTATGATGCCTCGATCCCGGCTTCAGCAGGCGGATATTTGAGCCTGATCTCGTTAAACAAAACACCCAGAAATTCCATCCGGCAATTAAAAGCAACCTGCGAACATGCCGTCGGTCTCGTGATGGATAAAATCCGGCAAAGCCACACCGCTTACAACCATAAATTGGGAAGGAAGGACCCCGCTCCTTCTTGGCAGGTGCCGGTCAGAACATTTTCGGAGCTTTACCGGCAAGCCCTGAATGATTCCGGCCGTGAATTCAAGGACGCCTATGCCGAAGGGCTGGAAGCGATTTCCGCCGACATCCGGCAGCAACGTCTAGATTCAACCGAGGCCACTCTAAAGATCGTCGAGATGACCCTCGAGCATGTCGCCGACCTATCACCCACGGTGGTCATTGCACTTTCACCGCCGTATTACCCGTCGATCCACAATGATGAGTTTCAAGGCCTGCCCGATCGTGTTGATAACCTAACCGAATATTTGATTGAAATTGCTGAAAACCGTTGGCAGGAAACCTACCGCAAAAAAAATTATATGATGGGGATTACGGACCTGAGTTATGCAGCCTTACAAAATAGTGAGGATATTGTCCCTTGTATCGGACCCAATATGCCCTTATGGCAAAAAACTTACGACATTCCCTTTACCGACATGGAAGTGCTCTCCGTGCCGGTAATCAACATCGGACCCTGGGCCAAAGATCTTCACAAGTTTACGGAAAGGGTATATGAATTAGATTTGTGCGAGAGAACACCGGCTCTGCTGGAAAGTGCGATTGATTACGTGCTGGGGGAGCTATCGGCAGAAGTCGGATGACAGAGATCAGAGGACGGAAGACAAAAGACGGAAGTCAGACGTCTGATGGCAGAGGACAAAGACAGTCGGCTCCGGATATATTTGCGGTGTTGTCCATAGGTTATTGCGATGAGTATTCCGCATTTTAATTCCATGTGATCTGAATTTTCTATTGGTTTGTGTCCCCGGTTAGTTTTTCTGCTCTTTCCGTTGCTATTAAACCATTCTGAAATTACAAATTCTGAAATCTCCTTTTTGTGCTTTTTGTGCCTTTTTGCGGCCATATCAAATTACGATTAAGGTAGAGTAAATGTTCCTTTAAGCCCGATTTCGTTTCCGATAAAACACCCCCGGTTTTGCCCCGGTATGCTTCTCCCCATCAATGACAACCTCACCGTTGACAATGGTCGCCAGTAGCCCCTGGGGAAAACGTCGCGGATGTTCATAGGTTGCCGTGTCACCGAATGTCAAGGGATCAAAGAGCACCGCATCCGCCTTGAAACCTTTACGCAGAAGGCCGGTATCCTTCAGGCCCAGGCGCCGGGCGGTCATTGCGCTCATTTTGTGAACGGCCGCTTCCATGGACAAGGCACCCAATTCCCGTACCACCCGACGAATGACCCGGGGAAATGTACCGTACAAACGCGGGTGCGGGCGGCCCTGGTTAGGGGATCCATCAGACCCCACCATGGCAAAGGGCAGGGTTAAAAAACGGACCATGGTTTCCTCGTTCATGGATTCGGTGATGATAGATACCGCCCCTTTTTCAGACGCAACGAGATCCAGCAGCAGATGGAGAGGATCCTGTCGTTCGGCTGTCGCAATCTGGGCAATGCTTTGGCCCTCGAAGGCTTTACACCGCCTGGATTGAACCGCGGCGATCACGATTTTATCCAGCCCGCTATGCTGCACCATATTCTCCCAGCCCGGGATTCCTTCTTTAATCCCATCGATGATGCGCTCCCGTTGCCGGGGGCTTTTAAGTCTGGACATCAGCGGCGCCAGACCGCCGTCCAGGGACCAGGGCGGCAGCAGCGCCAGTATCGTGGTACTGGAATGATAATACGGATACACATCACAAGTAATGTCGATTCCCTCCGAGCGGGCGGTCGTCAGCTTTTCCACCACGGCTTCCCTCAGCGCCCAGTTTTTTTTGCCGGCAATCTTCAGGTGGGAGACATGAACGGGGATTTCAGCTTCCCGGCCGATGCAGATGATTTCCTCGAGGGCCGGGATGATTCGGTCGGCTTCGTTGCGGATATGGGACGCATAATATCCGCCTTTGCGGCCGGCCACCCTGGCGAGGGCTACCAGTTCCCGGGTGTCGGCAAAATAGCCGGGCGCATAAATCAATCCTGTTGACAGACCGGCTGCGCCCTCATCCATGGATTGCGACAACAAGGATGCCATACAGGTCATCTGGTCCGGATCGGGCTGACCATCGGCAGGACCCATGGCTGTCAGCCGCAGGGTGCCGTGGCCCACCAGGCCGGTGACGTTGATGGACAGGCCTGTCCCTTCCAATGTGCGGACGTACTGACCATAGGAGTTCCAGTCCAGCGGATGTGCCCAGGATTGAACATCCGAATCACTTTCTGCTGGAATCAAGTTTCGTGAAATTGCTTCCAGGGGCGCCAGGGAGGTACCGCAATTGCCCAACACTTCCAAAGTAACGCCCTGTCTCAGTTTGATGTCGGCCTCGGGGTGGTCAAAAAGTGAAAAATCAGAGTGGCAATGAATGTCGATAAAGCCCGGCGCCAGGATATAGCCGTGAGCGGCGATGACCCGGCGCGCATCGCCAGGAATGTGACGATCCAGCGCAGCAAAGCGATTCCCGGCGATGGCTGCATCGCCGACCCATGATTGACACCCGGTTCCGTCGACAATGGTTGCGCCTTTGATGAGTAGATCAAACATCATTCGTGACTCTTATTAGATGCATAGCGAGGTCTGTGTTTATGGGTTGACATCGTAAATAGGCTATGAAATTAAAAAGGATTTATAACCTTATAGTATTTTGCGAATCTGAAACTGTATTTTCTCAGAATAAAAAAGGATATTATATGGATATTGCCTTGTTTTCAACCCGAATCTTCACCGGAAACCCAGACCAACCCTGGGCGGAAGCGCTTAAAATAACCGACGATCGAATTACTCACGTTGGTGGCAATGCTGAGATAAAAAAAGCCTGCGGCATAAATACTGAGATGCTGGATTTGTCCGGCAGGCTGGTGACGCCCGGCCTGGTGGATGCCCACTGTCATTTTTTGAATTTGGGACGGTCCTTTCAAATGCTAAATCTGCGCAATGTGCCCTCTTTGGCCGAAGTTCGTGAACGGATTCAAAAAGCGGTTGAATCACGCCGGCCGGGAGAATGGATTGTCGGCCGTGGCTGGAACCATCACCAGTGGCAAGAGGGGCGGGAGCCCACGCGAAAAGATCTGGATGACATTGTCCCCGACAACCCGGCCATGATGGTGCGTGTCTGCGGGCACAGCATTTGGGTCAATACGGCGGCTTTGGACCTGGCCGGCGTCACCCGCGAAACTTCCAATCCTGCCGGCGGGCAAATCGACAAAGATCCCGACAGCGGTGAGCCCACCGGGTTGCTGCGCGAAGCCCGCCATGTCATCGAAGCCCATATTCCGCTGGCCACATTAGAAGAACGCAAACAGATGGTTCTGGCTGCGCAAGAAGATGCCTTGCGATGCGGCATCACCGGCGTGCATACTTGTGAAACACTTCAAGAGTGGGAGGCATTCGCGGCTCTGGAAGTGGAAGGAAAGCTAAAGGTGCGGGTCTACCATCTGCTGCCTCCCGATGATCTGGAAGAAGCCGCCGGCAGAGGAATCACCGCTGGCTTCGGCGGCGAGCGGCTCTGGTTCAACCATGTGAAACTCTTTGCCGATGGCTCCCTGGGGTCCGGTACGGCTCTGATGCATGACCCCTATAGCGATGATCCCAGCGAATGCGGTATTGCCTGCCTCGATAGGGAAATTCTGGAAGAAAAAATTAAACTGGCATACAGCCATGGCTGTGACGTGGCAATTCATACCATTGGCGATCTTGCCGTAACCAATGCGCTGGAAAGTATTGCCGCGGCACGTAAACAATATCCGGGAGTCCACCGGGATCGACTGGAGCATGTGCAACTCTGCCGTCCCCAAGATCTGCCGCTTTTTCACGACCTGGGCGTGGTGGCGTCGGTGCAGCCGGTATTTATCGCGACGGATTGGGAACCGGCTGACAAACGGTGGGGGGCCGAAAGGTGTCGTTATGCCTATGCCTGGAAATCGTTGCTCCAAGCAGGTCTGCGGCTGCAGTTTGGTTCAGATGCACCGGTGGAAACAATTAACCCGATCTATGGAATTCACGCAGCCGTCACGCGTCAAACCGTGACAGGAGATCCCCAAGGAGGATGGTTTCCCGAACAACGGCTGTCTCTCGAAGACTGCCTCACAGGATTCACAGCGGCGGCGGCCTGGTCTACTCGACGGGAGGACAAATTGGGATCGATTGAACCCGGCAAATGGGCGGATCTTACTGTCTATGGCCGGGATCTTTTTGATCTCCCCGCTGAAACCTGGCCGGATGTCGAAATAGAGATGACGGTGGTGAGCGGTGAAGTGGTATACAGCAGGGCGAAAGGCAAAGGGCATTAGGGCTAAGGGCATAGAGCTTGGCGTAGAAGCAGAGGTCAGAGGGTTTTGATTTTGGAATTTGGAATGCGGCCTCCGGCCCGTAGGGGCCAGAGGTGCCTACGCCCCGGAGGGATTTCGGATTTGGGGAATCTCTGCGCACTATCTTTACGTCAAAGGTTTACTGTCTCTGATTGTCTGCCTGCCCAATGAAGTCCTTGTTGCTTTTATTTCATCGGGGTGGCCAATCATATAAAACATGCGCAGCATAAATTAATTAATCTGCCGGAATTTTGATCAAAAAATGTTTCCGATTTTTAATCTCTCCTGAGTTATCTTCCCCGCAGCTTGCTGCGATAAAAGTGAATTAAATCCTAAAGACATGAT
>JASFFJ010000126.1:0-13777 GCA_050124355.1 Desulfobacterales bacterium
TGAGATCACTTATCACAACTGCAGGTCTGATTGACGTCGATCATGGAACCATCATTCCTGACGCGTATGTAGCCGTTGATGGGGAAGAAATTTTAGCATGGGGACGCCGTTTGGAAGTCGCTGTCCCTGAATCTTTTACCAAACGGATTGACTTCCCCGATCAATACATACTGCCCGGCCTCATCAACTGCCATGTGCACCTGTGCATGCCCTCAAGAGGCGTGCCGTTTTATCATCAACAATCCAAAGATGATGCCCTGAGAAATGCCGTCGGTAACCTGGAACTGGAACTGCAAAGTGGGATTACAACGGTGCGAGACTGTGGCGATTTAGATGGCGTTTTGCTCGACCTGCGCCGTACGATTTTCACTAAACCAATACCGCGAATGGTACTTTGCGGCCCTCCTCTCACCGCAGTCAATGGTCATGCCCATTTTTTAGGTGGCGTCGCCGATGGAAATGAAGGGCTGCGGGCAGCCGTAGAAAAATGGATTGACGCCGGGGTGGATTTCATCAAATTAATTGCCACCGGGGGAGGTACGCCGGGCTCCCATCCGGCTTATGCCTCTTACACGGCGGCCAATATGTCTGTCGCGGCAGAGACGGCCCACACCCATGGTATCACTGTCAGCGCCCACTGCCGTGGTATCCCCGGCATTGAAAACGCCATTAACGCAAATATAGATCATATCGAACACGCCTGTTTCGAACTTCCGGACGGAACCTTGCGGTTCGAGGAACCTTTGGCCGAAAAAATTGCAGCGGCCGGTATATACATCACCCCGACCATTCAACTATATCGGAACGCACAAATCTTCCTTGAACACAAACGCGAAACGAGCGCCCTTACAGGTGAAGAAAACGCACGCCTGGCGGCGTTGCCCCGAATTATAAACGAAAAACACAAAACGTTGACAGGATTTTTAAAGGCCGGTGTTCGATGCGTTGCCGGCAATGACGCCGGATTGCCCCACACTGGTTTTGGCTGCCTGTGGCAAGAGCTGGAGGCCATGGTAGCAGGCGGCATGACCGCGATTCAGGCCATCACCGCAGCTACTGCCACCGCAGCCCGAGCATTGGGGATGGCCGATCGAATCGGTTCAATTCGGAAAGGCAAGCAGGCCGACCTGCTCGTGGTGGACGGTGACCCCACCACCGATATATCCGCCCTTGCCCGCGTACGTATGGTCATGCAGGCAGGACGGATCATCTATCGAGCCATAAAAACCATGTAAATGAACCTCCCCACTAAAAGCAGTGGACAGGTTCATTTATCAAAATATTGAAAATCCGGTTCTCTGAGCCAGGTCAGAAATCATTGGCTCTGCCTTAATAAATAAAGAGTTTATTAATCGAATTTGTTTAAATAATGCCCTCTGGGCTCAATTCAAAGCCCGGCCTTCCCTCCGGGCTGTAGGCCCTACGGGCCGGAAGCTGGACCCGGATCTTTGCTTTCGTAACCGATATTCCCGATATCATGGAGGAGGAGCCCACATGACAGTTTATCAAGATCGGACACAGGCGGGCATGAGACCTCATCTGCGAATGTTATCTCAGGCCCAGTTACAGCAACTGCATGAAGCGGCCCTGCATATTCTTGAACGCACCGGTGTACTGGTGCATCTGCCCGCGGCAGTGGAGTTGTTAGATGGTGCCGGTGCCTGGGTTGAAGATCACAACCGGGTTCGTATCCCCGGTCATGTGGTGGAGTCGGCCTTGCAGTGCCTACCTCACCGGATCCAGATCTATGATCGGAACGGGGAACCGGCCATGGCCCTTGAAGGTCTTAACAGCCACTACGGCCCCGGACCCACGATTCAATACGTCCAGGATGTCTATACCGCTGAGCGAAGATCGACGGATAAGGCGGACATACAACAGGCCGCGATTCTTTGCGATTATTTACCCCATATCGATTTTGTCATGACAATGGGTATGACAGGTGGCGTTAATCCCGCATCCCAGGGCTTGCTTCCCGCAGTGACCGATCGTTACGACTGGACCACCATGCTGACCCATACCACCAAACCAATTATCTTTTCTGCCTGGTCACGCCGGGGTGTCGCAGACATTATAGAGATGGCCGCCGCGGTTAGGGGCAATGAAGCGGAACTGCAGCGTCGACCGTTCATGATACTGTTTTCCCAACCTATCTCGCCCTTGGTGCATGACGAGGAGCCCCTGCGAATGCTGCTTTTGTGCGCGCAAAAGAAACTGCCGCTCGTCTACAGCAGTGCACCGCTTATGGGCGGAACCGCTCCCAATACCATCGCGGGCTCCATGGCGCAGTCCATGGCTGAATGGCTCAGCGGCATGACCATCGCACAACTTGCTCAAAAAGGCGCTCCCATGATTTTCGGGGCCGGTTATGGTCCCATGGACATGCGCAACGGCACCTCCCCCTACAACGGACCCGAGTATTATCTGAACAAGCTTATTGCCAAGGAACTGGCAAACTTCTACGGTGTTCCTGACTGGAGTTATGGCGGGGTAACAGACGCCAAATGCCTTGATACCCAGGCGGCAACAGAGGCCTCACTGTCCCTGATGCTGGCCACCCAGGTTGGCAGCAACCTAATCCACGATCTTGGCTACATGGAAATGGGGATGACGGCCAGTCTGGAACTGATTGTACTGGCCAACGAGTTGATCGATAGTTTTCAACACTACTTCCGGCCGCTTCAAATCGACAACGACACCCTGGCTCTGGATTTGATCGACCGGATTGGCCCTGCCGGTAATTTCTTGAGCGAAGATCACACCGTGGACCATATTAAGGATTTATGGATGCCCAACCTAATTGATCGCAGCGATTTCAATACGTGGCAGGCCAATGGTTCCCTGCCCCTTGAGAAAAAACTGAACGAGCGGGCCAGATGGATACTGGAGAATCACACCCCTGAGCCCCTTAAGGCCGGCGTTCAGGAAGTGATTAACGGCGTCATTGAACGGGCCGAGAGGCGCTATAGTAAAGACAAAAAGTGAATTTACCGGCTCCGGATTCTCCGGTCAAACGAGGACTTCTCGCCGTTTCATAGACAGGTAAACGCCGTTCAAGATCTTATGAAACTTCATGGAATTGAGGGTAAATTTTATTAACATGGGATCGATTTCTCGTGGGAGCGGCTTCCAGCCGCGAAAAAAAGTCGCTTTTTAGCCATCATCGCATAATCGCGGCTGGAAGCCGCTCCCACAACAAAAATCGCTTAAATTAGCTCATTTGAACTTTTTCAGATTCCAATGATCTTTCTTTCTTGTTCAGACTGGCCCCCCTCTCGTTCAGTGGCGCTGCTCATTCGACCATTTGGTAGGTGCCAGTTCTAGCGCATACTTAAATTGTGAGTGTCAGGTAATGGCATCGTCATTTACGCCGGTCCAGTTTGGCGTTGTGTCTCAAGACACCGTCCACGACCAGGTTCACGCCGATTGCCAGAATTGAGAGCGCAACGGCCGGCAAGATCGGCGCCGAGCGCCCGAAGGTGACTGCCAGGGCGTTTTCTTTTACCATCCCCCCCAAGTCTGCGTGGGGTGGTTGAATACCGATACCAAGGAAGGACAGGGATGAAATCAGAATGGCGGCATAGACAAAACGTAAACCGAATTCCGTTATCAAGGTTGGGGCAACATTGGGCAGAATTTCTTTAAATAAAAACCATCCCATGTTTTCGCCGCGCAATCGTGCCACCTCAACATAGTCCATCGCCACGATATCGGCCGCCACCGCCCGTGTCAGACGGAAAACGATGGTGGAGGCCAGGACAGACATCATCAGGATAAGGGTTGGAATCGAGGTGCCAACTGCCGACAGAACGATCAATGCCAGGATCAGCCCCGGAAAGGCCATCAGCGCATCCACGGCCCTTGTCACCATAAGTTCGAACCAACCGCCAACAACAGCGGCAGCGATACCTAGCGGACATCCGATCAGAAACGCACCCCAGGTGGCCATCAAAGAGATGATCACCGTCATACGGCCACCGGTCAGAATGCGAGTCATTAAATCCCGCCCGACATTATCCGTCCCAAGCCAGTGTTTTGCATTCGGCGGCTCCCAAACGTTCCCGACGATTTCAACCTCGCTGTAGGGAGATAGCAGCGGACCTAAAAACACTGCCAGCAAAAAGATCACCACAATACCCAGTCCGATTTTGGCACCTAAATCGAAATTTCGGATCATCGTGGTCATTTAGGATGTCTCCTCCTCGGATTCGTTAAAATGGAGAGGATATCCGCTGTTAGATTTAACAGCACATAAACCGTGGCAAAAATCAGACCACAAGCTTGAACCAGCGGCATATCGCGTTTGGAGACGGCATCGATCATCAACCGTCCCATTCCCGAATAATTAAAGACCGCCTCAACCACGACCACACCTACGATCAGATAGGCGAGCGTCAACAGCACGATATTAAGCACTGGAGACAAGGCATTCGGAAACGCATGTCGCATGATGATCCGTTTCCGTGAAACACCTTTTAGTTCTGCCATTTCGATATAAGGTTGGTTCATGACCGATAGAATTGCGGTCCGTGTCAGGCGCATCGTATGAGACGACACCACAAGGGTCAGCGTCAGACAGGGCATCGCAATCGCATGCAACTGGTCCATCATGCTCATGCCGCTGGACAGACGTGATAGAGCCGGAAACCAGCCCAGCTTTACGGCCCCCCAAAGCAACAGAAGATAACCAATCAGAAAATCGGGAGTGGAGACAAAAATCAAGGTGGACGCAGTGATGCCCTTGTCCGCCAGTCGGCCCTCAAAAAAAGCGGCCAGCAACCCCAAACCGACGGACAAGGGGATCGCGATGACGGCTGCGGTCAGTGCCAGAAACATGGAATTATGTAAACGGGCACCAATCAAATCTGATATTTCCCGACCACTGACCAGCGATTGCCCCAGATCACCCTGAGCAAAATTCCAAAGCCATTCGACATAACGCACTGCTGCCGGACGGTCGAGTCCCAACTTGTCCCGTAGAGTTTGCACTGCCTCGGGGGTTGCCTGCTGGCCTAAAATGGCTTGCGCCACATCACCGGGCAGGATTTCCGTCCCGACAAAAACCATCACTGAAACCACCAGCAATGTCACCAGCCCCGAAGCAAGACGCTTCAGGACCAGTCCTGTCATGGATGTTTTTTGCATATGCTACTTACTCAGCCACACCCGCTCTGCAACCCGCATACCAGACATTTCGTAGGAGCCGGCCGGATAAAACCCTTTAACTTCGTCGCGGACACCGTCCACATTGTTAACGAAAAAGGGAATGGCGGCGCCGCCGTCTTCATGGATCATCAATTGCAGATCGTGGTAATAGGCCTTGCGCTTTTCGAAATCGGTTTCGGCGCGGGCCAGGGCGAGTTTTTGATCAAATTCTTTGCGGTACCAGTTGGTGTCATTCCATTTGGCGGTGGAGGCATATGCCGATGAGAGCATGATGTCTGCCGTCGGACGCCCACCCCAGGCCCCACTGACGAAGGGATGCTTCATCCAGACGTTTGACCAGAATCCGTCCGCGGGTTCCCGGATGATCTTAACCTTAAGCCCGCCTTTGGCTGCGGATTGCTGGAACAGGGCTGCCATCGCTTCGGCTCCGCCAAAGGTTGTGTTGGACGTATGGAGTTCCAGCTCTCCGTTAAAACCGGATTTTTTCAGGTGGAAGGCCGTCTTATCTGGGTCATAGACACGCTGCGGAATATCGCCGGCATGAAACGGATCGGACGGTGGGATCGGGTGATCGTTGCCAAGGGACCCAAAGCCCGCCATCACCTTGTCAAGGATCTCTTCGCGGTCAAGGGCATATTTAACGGCCAAGCGTAAATCCAGGTTATCAAAGGGCGGGCGGTCGGCCTGCATCAACAGCGGCCGGTGCCCGGCGGCCGGGTGGTTTTCTACATGGACTCCCGGAGCGCTGTTAATGAGTCCGGCAGATTGCGGATCAACCCGCCCGGCAACATGCACCTCACCGGTCATCAATGCGCTGATCCGCGAAGTTAGATCGCCAATGATTAAGACCTCGACTTCATCCACATGGGCGCGGTCGGTTTTCCAGTAGTTCGGGTTTTTGACCGCAACGAGTTTCTCGCCGGGCACAAATTCCTTCAGCATATAAGGTCCGGTAAAGACGCCGGCGGAAAAATCAGTGGTTCCTTCCGGGACAATCAACAAATGAAAATCCCCCAACAAATACGGCAGGTCGGCGTTGCCGGACGCTAAAGTGACAATGATGGCATTGGGCCCATCGGGACGAAGGTCGGTAATACTGTCCAAAAGGCCCTTGGCTCCGGAGGCGCTATCCTTGCCACGGTGCAGGTTGATCGAATAGACCACATCGGCGGAAGTCATTTTCTTGCCATTGTGAAAAGTTACGCCTGATTGCAGGGTGAACTTCCATTTGGTGGCATCAGCCGAGGATTCCCAACTTTTTGCAATTTCCCCCACGAGTTGACCGTCTTTTTCAATTTCCGTCAGTACATTGCCAAGCGTATAGCCCATGACACCGTGGCCGACGGATGTGAGTTTTGTGGGATCAAGGGAATCGCCAGCACCACCACCGGTGGTTCCTAGCACGAGTCGCCCACCAGATTTCACTGCAGCATGAGCGGAAAATGGTGAGATCAGTGTTAAAACACCCGTTGCGGCCGCTCCTTTGAGGAATGTGCGGCGGCTGAATCCTGTCTGTTTCTTGTCGATCTGTCTCTGCATCTGTGATCCTCCTTTTATTTTCTGTTGTACTTCTTATTGACATTTGTTGGCAATTTCAGGGCTCCTGACTTCAATTGAAAAATTCAGAACGATTCGCGCAAATTCATATTTATTGGCGCGATTTCTGACATTTCTGTTGCATCCGATTTTACGACACATCAGCAGTTCTGAATTTACTGTGAGCCACAACACCAATAAAATTTAATAGCTGCCGGGCCCCAAAAAGGGAGGTGAGATTGGCGACATCATTTTCGGGCACCACCTCCACAAAATCCATCCCCATCAGCATTCCTTTGCCGGCCAGCCCCCGCATCAGTTTAAACAGTTGATAATAGGTAACGCCTCCGGGTGTCGGATAGGCAACACCGGGTGCGATGGATGGATCAAATCCATCGGCATCCACCGTAAGATAATAATAAGGCACATCCGGTATGTGCTTAAGTACTTTATCTACCCCCTGTTCGTGAAGATCCTCCGCCCGGATCAGAAGGCTTTTTTCGCAGGCGGCGGCATCATCGACTTCTTTTTGGCAGGCGCTGCCCTGGCCGCGCAGCCCAATCTGAACCACAGACGCTACCCAGGGCATTTCGGAAGCTCTTCGCATAGGACTGCTGAAGCCTTCGCTGACACCGTCGCGTTCATCCACCCAATCCAGGTGCGCATCAATTTGAACCACGCATAGATTCGTAAAAGCATCATAAGCCTTTAACACCGGAATGGTGGTCCCGTGGTCGCCCCCGATCACAAGGGGAATCGTTCCCTGCGATAAAAGTTCCCTGACGGCTCGGGTTATGGAGTGGGAGTACTCATGAAAAGATTCGGATTCTCTAACGAGATTACCGTAATCCACGCAGCGGACAGGTGCCTCCCCCAGCAGACTGCCACCGAAATCAAAATCAAAATGATCTATTTTTTTATATGTCAAGGATGCTTGTCGAATCGTTGAAACGGCGTTTTGCGAATCATATGGTTTTTCCAACGGGTAGGGGGATAAATAGGGCACACCGATGACAGCGATCTGAACACCGGCGGATACCGTTTCTTCATGAACCGGAAATTCGGCAAAAGTGGTGGGCAACAAAGCGTGACGGGTCAAAGCATTCTCCTAATGTAAATTTCATGAGGCCAAACATCGAACTGTTGATTAGCAGGAACAATCGAATGACAATTGACGAATGACGATCGACGGATTGTGGTTGTCGCTGCGCTCTTCGATATTAAAAGATAAAATAGAAACTAGTCCTTAAATCGTAACTCGCTATTCGTCAATCGTTATTTGTCAATCGCTTTTTTTAAATTTCTTTATTGATCAGCCTGGACGCTCTCGACTAGCAGCGTCGCTCGATCAGGAGGCCTTGCAAGCCGCACCTGCCGTTTCCAGCAGGACATCCATTTCCTGCAATACGTCCGCGGCCAACGGTTGGGGTTGGTGCGTTTCCAAAATTTTCAATAGCTTGATTCGTGCTCGTTGCCTTAGCGTCTGTTCTCCTTCGGCCACCCAGGCATCATATCTTTTGCGTGTGATCAATTCCGGCCTCCAGATCTGCTCACGATAATGGGCTTTTGTCTGGCGGTGGGTCAGATAGTGATCGCCCGGACCGATAGCAGCGATGGTATCCATTGCCAGTGTTTCGGGCGTTACCGGTATTCCCTGCAAAAACCGCCGAGTCTGGCTGACTATCTCGTTACAGATGACCAATAATTCCAGTGAAGAAGTCATACCGCTATCTAGATAGCCTAGATCGTGAATTATATTGTTTCCCGCCAGGGCCGACAGCGTTAGTTTACGACCGGCTTCGAGGGTAGCCTGCTGATCGAGAGTGTTGGAATCACTGCAGCCGCCATTGCCCCATGACGGCAGTTGAAGGTAGCGTGCGACTTCAGCTTGGGCCAGGTGGCCGAAATCCTGCTCGGGGGCGGCATATGGCCTCGATCCCGTGGCCATGTCCAAAGCGCCGAAGGCCGAACCTAAAATCACGGAGGTGCCCGGGCGGGTCAACTGGGCCACCACCAGACCGGCTATAAACTCGGCCAAAGCAACCACCAGTGAACCTGCCGGAAAAATAGGCGCGGTCGCACCGGCAGTCGGGCATCCCGATGTCCAGATGCAGGGAATGCCGCTTTCGGCGCAAAACCTCAATTTCTGTAAAGATTCCTTGGGAAACCGTAAGGGACTGATGGCCATCAGAAACACCACCACAAAGGGTCGTTTACGCAGCGTCGTCTTATCGCCGGCCACCATTTCCATCATCCGGTGGATGTTTCGCAGGCCAGTCAACTCCCATGCCGTCACTATAAGTGGTTTATGGGTATTGCGGACCATGGCTGCAAAATGATGCAGGTCCGATACCTGATCCGGCACATCGCTGGCCAAAGCAAAACACATACTGAAATCGAGTTCCGGCAAGGCATCCACCACCCGGGCAGCCCGTACCACGTCGTCCAATACCGCCGGGCGCCGCACGCCATTAACAGGATCAAGGGTGTAAGGTGTATCTGAACCGGGACCAAAATAGGTGTTACGGTCCTCCAGGAACAAACTGGGTTGTCCGTTGCGGTCGTGCACAACGATTTGCCGGGGGGCTTTTTGGAGGGCATCCGCCGCCATTGACTCCGGGATCCGCACCCGCCTGTCAGTGTCCACGCGAGCGCCGGCATCGGATAAAAGGGCCACCGTCGCCGGATCATGAAATTCACCGCCTACCCGCGCCAACACCTCCAGCGCCGCCGCATAGATGTGATCCAATTGTGATCGGGAAAACAGGTTAAAAGAAGGTCGCTGCCAGAAATGAAAATCGTTTTTGGAGGCTGTCAAATGTCTTATCTTCCAAATTCAAATAAAGTTAGGTCTGGTCCAGAGATATCAATTTTCAGAAGTCAGTAATTATAAATTTCAAATAACAAAACACAAATACCAAACAAATTACAATGACCGAAATACAAAATTCCAAACATTTGGTTTTGAACTTATCTGAGGTTTGGATTTTGTGATTTGGTATTTATTTGTAATTTGGTATTTGTAGTTTGATATTTCTCTCCGAGCCGTAGGTTTCGATCTACGAGCCGGAGTCCGGTCCATCCGGGGTTAGATTGAGTCTCGATTGTATCCTTCAAAGCCATAACGACAATGGGAAAACCACAACTGTCGCCCGGAACCGGTTTTCATAGCTGCCGAACCATCTCCTCCAGGGAAAGATCCGTCGTGGGCATTCCCATCGTCTCCTGGATCTTCAAGGCACTTTGCAGGCCGTCCATGTCCAAACGCGCATCGATTTCCCAGCGGGGCAAATCCCGCTGCAGGGCACGTTCAAAAACCTCAGGGGCCACCCCGAACACCCGGCTGCCGAGGTCGGTGGTTTGGCCGGGCCGATCTTTAATCGATTGGCAGGCCTGGCGGAATGCATGCATGAGCTGCCCAAGGAGATCTCCCTGGTGCTGCAGCCACACCTCGCTGGCCAGGATAACACCCCATTGGTAATGGGGGAAATAATCGCCCACCCGATCGATGATTCGCAAAAGCCCCTCGTGTTCACCACGAGCAAGCTGGGGTTCCACCACAAAGGCGGCGTCCACGTGTCCGTCGACAAACAGATCCCGCTTGCCGTAGTCTTCACCCAGCGGTATCAATTCAACGTCGCCAGCGGGATCGATCCCGTGGGCCCTAAGCATTTTTCGGATAAAGTAATCGTCACAGCTGCCGGCCGATAGGATGCCGATACGGCAGCCGGCCAAATCGGCAGTGGCAGCGATATCGGGGCGGGCCGCCAGATAGTGGTCCAACTGCTGGATAACACTGCTGCCGATGATTTTTGCCCGCAAGCCTTCCCGGTATGCGGTTACAAAGGGCGGCATCCCCATCTCACCGATATGAATTCGGTCGTTGCTGATAGCACGGGCCAATTCCGGCCCCCCGTAAGCGTACCAAATTTCGAGATCGATGCCCTGGTCCGCGAAAAAACCTTGATCAATCCCCCAGTAAAGTGGAAACCGCTCGATCCAAGAGGAAGGCGCACCCCAGACTACCTTTTGCATGCTGTTCCTCTCGAGTGAAACTACCTGTGAAATTGTTCTTGCCCCAAACAGTGAGCCGTTGACCCTCAGCAACAATCGAATGACGAACGACGATTGACGGTTGACGATTGACGAAGGGTGGTTTCGCTACGCTCTGCGATTTTAAAAGATAAAATAGAAACCTTCCTTAATTTATCATTCGGCATTCGTCACTCGTTATTCGTCAATCACCTTTTTAGAGTTTCTTCTACGATCAAATTGGCAGTTTTTCTGCAGACGGCTGGGCTGACACCCGTCGCTGATCCTGTCTGGCGCAAAGCGGCAGCCGGGAACACTGATGGTAAATGTTATCATCCATATCACCCCTTTCTACGAGCCGGAAGCAGTGTTGTAGGTCAAGTTGCGCCGCAGGCGCTACGTGACAATCTGCGGGTGGTGTCAGATAAGATTTATCAGGGAACTCGCTTCACTCGCACCCTGACCTACCTGAGACCATCCAGAATGTGTTGACGAATAATGTAATAAAATCGAAAGAATTCCTTAATTCGTCATTCGTCAATCGACATTCGTCATTCCAATGTGGGCCCAAGCCAGCCCGTAGGAACCCGGATATTTGCTCAAGAAATTCATCACTCCTAAGACGCAAAATAATGGTCCTTCAGTTTTGTTTCAGCTTCCCGGCGGATCTCGGCCAGTGTGGCGGCAGTCGTGTCGCTCAACGGTTCAGGCGCGTGGGTTTTCAATATTTCACGGGCCTTTGTCGTGGACAATTCGGCCCAGTCTTGGCGGCCCTTCATGAGCCAATTGTCCAGGTTGTCCCGGTTGCACTGATCCGGCAGCCAGTGTTCGGTTTTATACTTCTCCATGGTCTGTTCGGTTGAAAGGAACTCTCCACCGGGGCCCACAGCTTCAATCACGTCCAGACCAATATGGGCATCATCCAGGGCAAATCCTCGCACAAACCGTTTCACGTAGCTAATGATCTCATCACACATGACCAATCCCCCCGGATGACCGATGAGTCCCTGGCCCAGATAACCGATATCGTGGACCAGGTTGGCCCCGTGCATGGCATCCATCATGATTGAGACGGCCCATTCCATGCCGGCCTGCTGATCCAGGCAGTTGGCATCACTCACACCGGCGGTGCCCCACATGGGCAAGCCATAGAAATGATAGAGATCGGCGCAGGCGGAAAGCGCCAGGCGGTATTCCGGGCACCCGTAAATACAGGTGGAAGTACGCATGTCCATCGTAGACATGCCGAATCCGGAGATGATGGGCGCGCCTTTGGCCCGAAGCTGATGCATTACCAGGCCGCTGAGAGCCTCGGCGTTGCCTACGGTGATGGCGCCGGCCAGGGTCACCGGCGCGCTGGCGCCGGACATCATTCCCGGCGTGTAGTTGATGGGAATGTTGTGATCGGCACAGAAAAAAAGCTTCTGGATGGCACCGAAACTGTGGACTAGCGGGCTCAGCGGTTCGGCATAGTGGATATGAATCGGTTTCTCCTGCAAGGCCGCTTCACCGCCAACGACTGCGGCAGCCATGGCGTTGATATAGGTGATATCCTCTAACCCGGCGGCGGTGTAGAAAATCGGTTTGGTGGAATTTTCAAGTTCGGTTTTGAAAGCATCCAAATATTTCAGGTTGGTGGGCGAATCAGCGGCTAGGGCGTAGGAGCCGATAAAATCAATATGCTGCAGGGCATCACCGATTCGAGCGGCGACGGCCACGTCTTTGAGCCGGGATTGGCGCAACTCACCGCTGTCAAGGTCGTAGGTCTTGATCAGGTCCGTACCCAGACCGTGATGGACGCGTCGGCCTTCAAGGCGCATGGCCACATTACCCAGTCGGTCATAAATGGTAATGCGAGACGGGGCGCTTTGGATGGCAGCTTCCACAAGCCAGTTGGGGATCCGGACCCGATAGTCCGCTTTGAGCCGACAGCCGGCATCGGCCAGCATTTGCCGGGCCTCGTCATGGTGAACATCGACGCCCACCGTTTCCAGCAATTCAAGGGTGGCGGTGTGGATCGATTTGATCTGTTGCGGGGTCAGCAAGTGATACGTTGGAACGCACTGGGACTTGTAGCCGCTGAGCATGGCTTCGGCTCCTATATCTATTACAGGAATTTCTCCTTAATCTGCGCCGCATATATATCGACGTGGTCCTCCATGGCGCTGCGGGCATTCTCAGCGTCTTTCTGCTCCAGGGCTTCGAACACCTTATAAAAGTTTTGAGCCTGATGGCCAAAACCGATGGCGCCAAATCCCACATGAAACCAGATTCTGAGCATGACAATGTGCAGGTCCTGCAGGATCTTCACCAGTTTCTGGTTTGCGGTTGCCTGGTAGAGCAGACTGTGGAACCGCGTGTCAAAATATTCTGTGATGTTGGAAACGTCTTGCATCTCAACGGTTTCTGTTTCGGCCTCACGGATGATATCGCGCAGATAATCCAACTGTTCGGGGGTGATCCGCTGGGCCGCGAGGTACCCCGCGAAGCCCTCCAATTCCCGGCGCAACTCCACCAGTTCGCGCACATCGGAAATATCCAGGGTGGTCACCATGTAACCCAGCCGGGGCAAGGGTTTGATCAGGTTTTCCTCCTGCAAGCGGAAAAGGATCTCCCGTAACGGAGAACGACCGATGGCAAGCTGGGCCATCAAATCCTTTTCTTTGAGGATCTCCCCGGGCGCGACGCTGTTGGTGACGATTCGAACCCGCAATTTTTCGTAGGCTTCTTCTTTGTTCATCATCGTTTCCCAATGATAACTGACTGATTTATAATGTCAACAGAAAAATATCATTAATTACTTGACAAAAATATTATTAATATTTTATAAGCACAATCTGTTTTTCAATGTTCGAATAACGTCAGCAGGAAACGAAAAATGAACCAGGCAAATGTTTCCATGATCAATCCGGATGTAGCTGCCATTCCCATGAGCAAACGGGAGGCTATCTGGAAAGCGATGGCAGGACGAAATGGTTTGGCCAATCTGGCGTCGGGAAATCCCGACATGATGATGCCGGAATCGGTTCGCAACGCCATGCGA
>JASFFJ010000127.1:0-13771 GCA_050124355.1 Desulfobacterales bacterium
GGCGGTTGATATACCTGGTTATATCTACCCAGATAACAGGCATCGTGGATCGCCATTTTATCCGCTACGGGATACTTGAGGGTAATTCGGTTGTCACGGATCAGATTCGTAACTAGTTCGGTGGCATGGACCACCTCCAGCTTGCTTCCAAGCTCCGGATATTCATTTTTCAGGGTATTCAGACAATGGGGGCACATGGTGACGATTTTTTTCACCTGGTAGCGATTAAACCGCTCGATGTTGGCCCGGGCCAGCTTTTGAAAGAGGATCTCGTCACCCAATCGTCGGGCAGGGTCGCCGCAGCAAACTTCTTCTTTGCCCAATATGGCAAACCGGATACCGGCGGCGTTGAGAATTTTCACCATGGCCCGGCTGGTCTCCAGGTTTCTGGGATGAAACGCACCGGCGCATCCGACCCATAAGAGCATCTCCACCTCAGATTCAGATTGGGTCGAAGTCTGGGCAAGCTGAGGCACCGCGCGGTTCATGGCCCAATCAGACCGATGGGCCACGCCTTTTCCCTGAACATCGCCGTAGATTTCCAGATCTCGAATCATCGGTCGGGCTTCGGTCGGCAGCCGGGCGTTTCCCATCACCTGGTATCGCCGCATGTCGATGATTTTGTTCAAAGGCTCAATGAGAACCGGACAGTGGGTCACACAGGCCATGCAGGACGTGCAGGCCCAGAGTTCGTCCGCGGAAACGGCGTCTGCCAGCACCGGCAGGCCATTGGTCGATGAATCGCTGTGGTTATTGCCGTTTTGCTCCATCTGGCCGAGAATGTCTTGCATCACCTTGCGGGGTGACAGGGGCTTCTCAGATTGGGAAGCCGGACAATTATCCTCACAACGACCGCAAGAAACACACGCTTCGGCTTCCAGCAATTGCTTCCAGGTAAAATCGTGAATGGTGCCGGCACCGATCGAATCCGCTGCAGGGGAAATCGGCACGAGGGCGCCCTGCATTCCTTCTCGTTTATAATAAATATTTTGGGAACTAGCGACCAAATGGCGCATGAACGTATATGGCAGTGCGGCCACGAAGACGAGAATGGCAAAAAAATGCAACCGGATTAACACCTGCATTAACAGTGGGGAACCCGGCAACGTCAGCGAAATCAGCCATCCCACTGGAGACGACCAGGCAGAACCGGAAGGGAGAATTGCCAGACGGGTCCCTTCGGCCAGAAATCCCGTGACGATGATAAAAAGCAGTAAGATTACCGGAAAAACGGTTCTTTTGGGACTGAGTGGTTCGGCACTTCCGAATCGCCTGATTAGAAAGTATATCAAGCCCCCCAGCATGGCCAGACCCAAAAATTCGGTTAACAGGGACAACAGGCGTGCGATGGGGGCCGGCAAGGCGAAGTCAAACTGGGACAGAATGATGATCGTCAGCGGAATAAAAAAGCCGAAAAATACGAAAAGATGGGCCCAACCGGCTTTGCGGTTTTGCAGAATCTTATCGTGTCCGAAAAGATATTGGATAAGTCCTCGCGGATCCCGTAAAAGCTTTTCCGGCCGTCCCGATTTCACAACCGCCCAGCGCTTCCTGAAACCGACCGCCATGATGACGATCGCTATAGCAATGAGCAGCAGATCAAAAGCTGTCAGCACTTCTTTTAGCTCCTTCGTTTAGATCTGGTGGATAATTTGCGGATGAAAAATGCGAATCCACCGAATATTGCGACACCCAGAAATACCTGGTAAATGGAGGCCGCCGCCATAACACCCGGCTGACGGGCGACGTCTGCCTTACTGTGAATATATCCCAGCAGGATATTTTGACCGTCCAGAGTTACATGACAGGTATAACAGGTTTGATCATTGATGGCTTCATGCTCACCGTGTGCGCCCATTCCCTGGTGACAGCCCAGACAATTGGTTCTGGCGTAATCCTGGCTGAAGTCCTGTTTGCTGTGCGAGGCGACCTGCAGCGACGGCAACCATGAAATGTAGTCTGTTTGACCGCTTTCCCGGGGATGACAGCTGCGACAGGTCTCTTTCAAATTATTTGAGTGAACGGTAGAGCGCGGGTCGTCCTTGGCCAACATCCCATGCCGGGTATGGCAGGAATAACACTGTGGACGGGTGCCGCTGGTCGATCCCTTGCCGTGTCGATTTACTTGCTCGTGACAGCCGCTGCAATCCACCGCACCCGATCCCGGTGTGTTTTGGTGGGTTTCGTCTTCCACCAGGGTGTGACAATCCTGGCAACCGGCCTCTTCGGCATGGACGGACGCATTGAATTCATCGATGGAGATATTAATGCCGCCTTTTTCGCTGCCTATCCGGTGACACTCGATACATTCCTCGTCGGTATAGGCAAAAGCTGCCTGAGCTACTGTAACTATCACAATAATTGAAACGAATCGCAGAATTTGTGCCATAATCATCACATATTGGTTGATGGATACTGGATGCTGGATGCTGGATGCTCGATACTCGAAATTTGAATCCGAATAGATAAAATTACAATTCACAAACAACAAATATTAAAAATTCCAATTAACCCGTTAAAATTAAGAGCCTTACAATTTTATTTTTGCGTTTTTTGCGCCTTTTTGCGGCCATATCAAGATTGAAATTTGAGATTTATTTGTAATTTATTGCTTTTATTTTGGAATTTATATTCACAAGTGCCTAATCAGAATCATTTAACTCCTTGATCCGTTCGATTAATGTCGGCAGGATCTCATGGGCATCGGCGACAACACCCAGATCGGCAAATCGAAACATCCGTGCCCGCGGGTTAATGTCGATGGCAATGATCTGTTGTGATTTTTCCATGCCGGCCGTGTACTCATTGGCGCCCGAAATACCGCAATTGATAATCAAACGGGGGGAGACATACTTACCGGTTTGGCCGATCTGGCGTTCATAAGGCAGGGCACCCCAGTCGATGATGGGCCGGGTTCCGCCCACCGAGCCTCCGATGGCCCGGGCCAATTCATGGATCACATCGAAGGCCTCTCCTTTACCGATTCCGCGGCCACCAACCACGATGATATCGGCCTCTTCCAGGTCCAGGTCTTCCGGTGCGGCTTCAATGACATCGACGGTACGGGTTTTCAGATCATCGGCCGGGTCTGCGAAGGGGATCTTCGTCACCATGGCCGCCGTTTCGCAGTCGGGTTCCGTATCGAACAGCACCGCCGGCAGAAACAGGACAATGGGGGCCGGCTCGGTCTTGAACGCCAGATCTTCAAAGAGATACCCGTTGGCCACCGGCCGGACCGCAGTGGCGGTGCCGTCGTCTGCCAGGTGAAAGTCCACGGCCCGGGTGACCAGCGCCGTTTCCAGGCCGGCCGCTACCCGCTGAGCCAGGTCTTCGGTTTCCGGTGACTGGGCCATGAGCAGACAGGCCGGATTTTCTTTTTGAATGACATCCAACAGGGCGCTACTGAAGCGTTCACCCTGATAGCGGTTCATCTCGTTATTGGTGACGTGCAGCACGCGGGCTACGCCGTAGTGGCCCAGCGTTTCCAGTTCCGGTTCGGCGATACCTCCCAGGGCGACAGCCGTCACCTGATCCGCCTGGCCCAGTTGTGCCAGAAGCCGCTTGGCCTCGGTAATCAAACCAAAGGTAATCTCTTCGATCTCGTTTTCCCTATGTTGAACGAATATCCAGATATCCTTCATAGCGGCATTCCATCTTTATGCACTAAGGACATTTTTTATAAAAACGTATTGTAGCAACTGAAGGCACGGCATCTAACAAATTACAAGAAACAAATCACAAATAACAAACAAATTACAATGGCCGAAATTCAAAATTCCAAACTTTTTTCAATCTTATATCCTTCCCATTTTTCCACTGAGTTCTCATGCCACTCCGCTATGCGCCATGCTCTCTGCACCATGCCCTCTTCTTCTCACCTTCTCAACTTCCTATCTTCTGTTTATCTGCTTTCTCAACTTCTCGCCTTCTGATCTTCTTATCTTCTATTTTTTCACCCTCTCACCAACAGCTTGAACCGAATGCCCTCCGGGGCGTAGCTCCCCTATGGCCCCTACGAACCGGAGGCCGCTTTCCCACTTCCCAATTCCGAAATTAAATCATCCGGCCCACCCGGTGGCCTTCGATGATGGCCATGTCCGTTTTACGTGGTGCCACACAATCGCCAGCCCGGTATATTTCGTCCACTTTGCCCTTCAACTCAAAATACATACTGTCTTCGGCAACATTGCCCGCGGCCAGCACCACCGTATCGTAACCGTCAAAATCGATCATTTCGTTGGAATAGACATTCAGTCCTTTGACCAGGGTGCCTTGAATCTCCAGCACGGCGATGTCGGGGGTGAAGGTGACGCCTTTTTTGGCCAGCCGGTTGCGGGTAAGGTAGAGGTCCTGCAAGGGACCCAAAGCTGATCCGACGAACAGCGCCGCCGTGATCATATGAACTTGTTTACCGCGATCCGCCAAAAGCTCAGCCGTCCCGGTCGCTTGATGGTGGCCGTCCTGATCGATGAGCAGCACTTTGTCGCCGGTTTCTGCTTCGTCGGTGAGAACCTGCGCCGTAGTCACAACCTCAGGCGGCCCGTATTCGCCGGGAAAGGGCGTGGTCTTTGGGATCGAACCGGTAGCAATGACGACCACATCGGGATGTTCGTTTAGTACCGTTTCGACCGTGGCCTCGACACCCAGGCGGATATCCAGCTCGAGCTTGTTCAACTGACTCACCAGCCAGCGGGTGACACCGGTGATTTCCTGGCGGCCGGCTGCTTTTCCGGCAAGCAGATTCTGACCGCCGACCTCTTCACCCTTTTCCAATAGGGTGACCCGGTGTTTCCGCAAAGCGGCTACCCGGGCCACTTCAAGGCCGGCGGGTCCCGCTCCCACGACCACGACCTTTTTAGGGCTTTCGGACAGTTTAAGCGTACCGATTCCGAGGGTTTCCTCTTCGCCGGCGGCCGGGTTGTGAAGGCACCCGAGACGGTAGCCAAGCCCCATGCGGGCAATACAGCCCTGGTTGCAGGCAATGCAATTGCGGATGTCATCCGTCCGGTCTTCCATGGATTTGTTGGGCAATTCCGGATCACAGATCAGGGCTCGCACCATGCCGATCATATCGGCCTGGCCGTCTTCCAGAATTTTTTCCGCCAAATGGGGATCATTGATCCGGTTCGTGCAGAATACCGGCAAGTTGACCACGGACCGCATACCGGCGGACAAGGGTACGGTGTAAGCCAGCGGGGTATGCATCGAACCTTCCACCAGGAAAAGATTGTAGAAGGTGCCCAGGCTGAGGTCCAGAAAATCGAGCTGACCGGATGCCTCTAATCTTATGGCCACCTGCTTGGCGTCTTCATGGGTAAGCCCGCCCCGGGGATGCATCTCATCGGCATTCAGGCGGACCCCGAGGGTAAAATCGGGTCCCACGGCTTTACGGACTGCATCGATGACCTCAAGGACGAAACGACAACGATTCTCCATGTTTCCGCCATATGCGTCCTGCCGGTGATTGGTCAAAGGTGATAAAAATTGCCGCATCAGGGAGCTATGCCCCAATTGTAATTCGATACCGTCAAACTCGCCTTCCACCGCATTTTTCGCGCAGATGGCGAAATATTCGACACATTCCTGGATATCTTCGAGTTCCATGGCCTTGCAGGCTTCCCGAAAAATGGGATCTTTGCCGCACGAAGGTCCCCACACCGGCAAACGCGAGATCTTGCCGTCGCCTTGCATGCCGTTGTGGTTGAGCTGGGCGAAGATTTTGGTGTCGTATTCGTGAATGGCAGCGGTCAGCCGTTTGAAGCCCGGAATCACTTCCGGCTCATAGACATCCACCAACTTATCATAGGGGTGATCCGTGGGATGGATTCCCATCTCCTCGGTAGTGATCAACCCGACGCCGCCTTTGGCCCGCTCCTGATAATAATGGATATGCCGGTCGCTGATCAGGTTGTCCACCGCATAGTTGGTCATATGGGCGGCAAAATGGATCCGGTTGGGCACCAGGGTGGCGCCGATTTTGAGGGGTGAAAAAAGATATTTGAATTCGCTCACAACTGTTCTCCCACCCGTCTGCCTTCAAAAATGGCCATGTCAATTCCTCTGGGTGCAACGCAATCACCGGTTCTGTAGACTTCCTTGACCTGACCTTTCAGCAGGTGGTAGAGGTCGTCATCGACCGTATTGCCGACGTCCAGGACCACCGTATCGTAGTCCTCAAACAGGATCGATTCGTTGGTGTAAATGTCCCGCGCCTTCACGCGCAACCCGTTGTCATTCGTATTGATTTCCAGGATATCCAGGTCGGTTCTGAAAGTGACGCCCTGTTGCAGAAGTCGCTGACGCCCCAGGTAAAGCTCCCCGCGGGGGGCCAGTTCGATGCCGATGAAAAGATCGCCGGTCACCATATCCACCTGCTTGCCCTGCTCGGCCAACAACTCCGCAGTCGCCATGGCATGGTGCCCGCCGTCTTCGTCGACGAACAGCACCTTTTGTCCCACCGGATGGGTATCTTGAATGACATCCCAGCCGTTCAAGACGGCCGGTGGCCCATATTCGCCGGGAAAAGGTTTTGAAACCGGTACGGAGCCGGTTGCTACCACCACCGCATCGGGGGCTTGCTCAAGAATCAGTTCCGGTGTGGCTTTTATGCCCGTCTGTATCGACACGCCGTGTTCGGTGAGTATGTGTTTGAGATACCGGGTCACTCCCTGCATGGCGCCGCGTCCGGGCCGCTTGCCGATGAGGTTGACCTGACCGCCGACGGTGTCCGCTTTCTCATAAACCGTGACTTCGTGGCCTCGTTCGTGAGCCACCCGCGCAACCTCCATGCCGGACGGTCCTGCACCCACAACGATGACCTTTTTCTTCCGTTGAATGGGGGGCCAGGACAAATCGCCGGTCAGGGGCTCGTAGCCGATCCGGGGATTTTGGATGCATCCCAATGCCTTGGATTGACTAACCCGGCCGATGCACCCTTTGTTATCCTTGACGCAGTAGCGGATATCGGCCACCCGGCCTTCCCGGGTCTTTTTGACCATGTCGGGGTCGCTGATCAGGGCCCGCACATATCCCACCATGTCCGCCTTGCCATTCGCAATGAGCTGATCAGCCTTGCCAGGAAAACCGATTTGATGACCGGCCATCACGGGAATACCAACCCCGTTTTTGATCTGTTCCGCCACATCGATGGAAAAACCGAAGGGGACGTGCATGGACGGCATAATCATGTGAAGATTGTAATAGGTGCCGACGGCAACGTTGATGAAATCTACGGCTCCGGTGGCCTCCAACGTCTGGGCCATGGGAACGGATTCTTCGGGTGTGATGCCACCCCAAAATTTTTCATCCGCGCACAGGCAGACCCCGATGGTGAAGTCGTTGCCTACGGCCGCTCGAACACTTTCTATAATTTGAAGCGGAAACCGCATGCGGTTCTCAAGGCTGCCGCCGTAATCATCACCGCGATGGTTGCTAATGGGCGATAAGAACTGGCGTAACAATGACTCCGGTCCCATATCGATTTCGAGCCCGTCGAATCCGCCTTGCTGGACCCTTAGGGCGGCCTGGCTGTAGGCATCCATGATCTGGGAGAAGTCTTCGGGTTCCATGGGTTTGCAGGTTTCACCGAATACGATATCGGCCACGGCGGAAGGTCCCAAAGTGGCCTTGCGAGTTACATAGCCGCTGCTCTGAAATCCCCAGTGATTCAGTTGAGCCATGATCCGGGTATCGAATTGATGGACGGCATCCGTAAGCTTTTGAAAGTCTGCCACCACCTCCGGGCGATGGACCTCGATCAAGGTCTCCCATGGGCGGTCATCGGGATGCACAGCCAGTTCCCCTAAGATGATCAAGCCGCATTCACCCTGGGCGCGTTGCCGGTAGTAGGCGATATGGCGTTCGTTCAGGCGACCGTTTTGGGCGAAATTGGTCCGGTGGGCCAGCAAACAGATGCGGTTGGATAAAGTGGTGTTTCCCAAACTGAGTGGTGTAAACAGGTTTTCAAACATGTATCATCGTGGATTTGACTATTAATTGTTCATAATTGTGCGTACTAAGGCGCAAACCGGCCGAGACGGTGCAATTTACCACAAAGGCACTAAGACGCAAAGCGAAATTTTCGATTAATATCCATCTTTGATGGTTTCGTAAAAAGTCCTCTAATCGTCATGCCGGACTTGATCCGGCATCCAGAACGTGTTGATATTACTGGATTCCGGCTACCGGATCGAGTCCGGCACAGGCCCCGCTGGAATGACGCTAACGCTTAAAAATTGGATTTTTAAGAGTTTGTCATCTTTGTGTCTCCATGTTTGGGGACGAAAATGTTTTGCTGTCATAGCCAGAGAGCTCACACTTAAGGCTCTGATAAATTTTCCCAGCAATATTTATGCCGCAACAGGCAATCTCGATCACCGCAGATATGAAATGGTCAAAGACGATAGAAGACATGGGCTTCTATAAAAAAGCGTGTTAATGCCAGAATTTTCAATCTTGAATCCTCCAAGAATATTAATCGACATCCAGTGGGAGAAAACACCCCATTTAAGGTTTGTATATCTATTTAACATATCGTTATTATGTATATTAATTTAATTGGGGTCGCCTAGGGTCATAAAGGATAATAAAAATTCAGAACGATGCGCCCGAAATCCAGTATTATTGACGAGACCACAGACATTTGTGCTGCATCAGATTTTACGACACGTCAGTAGTTCTGAATTTTTAGTAGACACCACAAATACCATCGACGGCCAGTTCCTCGATTTGGATTTCCTCGATATCAAACATGTTGTCTTGCGGGTTGTCATCTGCTCGTTTAGTTAAATCCTTTTCCTTCTCATCCTGATCAACATCATGTTTTCCAATGCCGGTATCCTTTCAGATTTCGTTGAAACGTCTATTAGTTGGCTGAATGCGATGACTCGACATTGCAGATTAGTCTATTTCACACACCCATCTGCCTTCAATTTCACGTTTCTCCATGGCAATGGCCACATCGTTGATCTCGTCCAACTTGAATTTATTTGTAACCAGCTTATCAAGTTTGAGGGTCCCGGTACTCGCAAGATCGACCAATCGTGGGATATCGATGTGTGTGGAATGAGTCGAAAAGCAGGAAACAAAGTTACCATGGCGCACCATATTACCGTCATTGTCCTTGATCCGGGAAGTTCCATCCAACAGCATACCTTCAAGAAAGGCCGGGAAATTACCGCTGCAAATGTTACCCTTGCCCCTGAGGCATTGGGGGCATTTTCCACATGGAATCATCCAGGTTACACCGACATGATCCCCTTTCTCAACCTTTGTAACGCCGGGACCGACAGCCTCGACAACACCGGCACCCTCGTGTCCCGCGACCAGGGGCAACGCTATCGGAATCTCGCCCAATTTTAAGTGGAGATCCGAATGGCACTAACCCGTATACACATATTTGACCAGGACTTCCTTTTCTTTGGGGGGATCAAGCTCCAGATCTTCAATCGTATATGGTTTGTGGGGTTCTCTCAAAACGGCGCCTTTAATTTTCATCTTGAATCTCCTTTCAATTTTCTGTTTAATTATACGCTCAACCCACATTATTCTTGCTGTTTAACTCAACAAGATCAAGCGTTTCGGCAGGCATGGTTATTACTCTGCCGATCACCATAAATCGGTCACCTACTATAGGAGATCGGCAAAGTCAAGCAAGAGGTTTTAATGCAATTTCCGGATTTCTTCTTGACAGCTTTTGATCTCTTGAATATAGATAAAATGTAGAGATTTACCCAGGCTAAAATTGGGACCCAACAATATCCAAGGGAGAATCGCCCTTACTCTTTTCCAATTTTCTGACAACTTTAAAACTATATTTTTTTTGCAAAAAAACGTATTAGTTAAAGTTTTCCAATCCTTTTCAGACATTACCATCTATTGCGTGAAAGAAGAACTTGTAAAATACCTTGTCATATAAAAATAATTCTCGATTCGGATGAGTTAACTACTGCCCGTCCATAAAAGATCATTACCAAGAAAGGGCACCCTTTGGTGTTTCCAATCCAGAAATGAGGATTTTTGTCCAAGGTCAAGGAAATCAAGCGCTTGTGCGGAGGCGTAGTATACTACGCCGCACAAGCAAGCGCGCAGATTGACGCTGAGATTGGGCAAAAAGACCACTTGTGGATGGAAACTAACTACTGACATTGACCGAGACTTTTACAAGACATTTCAGACATGGTTTAGATTTAGAATTAATAACCTTAATGGGTTTAATGGGGGATCTCATTTCCTCTGAATTTAACCAGAATCACTGTTAATAGATCCAGGCTATTCGTAAAAACACAATTCATAACTACTCTCTTTTTCGAGATCAAATAAATTTCGTTGAAGGCAAATTGGTAAAGCACTTAATTGTGTCACTCAGGTGAAAAAGGTGCATCTACCTGAGGGACATAAGCAAGCTTTAGGATTGAACCGGCTGTGGTAAGACAACTGCCAAATCCGGCCGCAGATTAACCCTTAACCCAAAAGGAGGTCCTGATTATGGCCAACAAGTGCCCTGTAAAGGAGAAAAAAACCGGAAAATTTCAATATCACATTCAACCGGCGACATTCTGGATCTCATCTGCCTTCATCGCCGGATTTGTGATCATCACCATTCCCTTGCAGACCGTCTTAGGCAATGTGTTTAAGTCCTTATTTGGCGGTGCGATGGAATACTTCGGCTGGTTTATGGTTCTGACAGTGAACGTCGTGTTCTTTTATTGTATTTACCTTATTTTCAGCAAGTACTCGGACATTCGAATTGGAGGGCCCGATGCGGAACCGGAGTTCAGCAATGCGGCCTGGGTCGCCATGCTGTTCAGTGCCGGGCTTGGCATCGGCCTGTTGTACTATGGCGTGGGCGAACCCATGTACCACTTCGTGGCGCCGCCCGGGGGGGCCGAAGCCGGCACCCCGGACGCAGCCAAGACCGCCATGCTGTACACTTTTTTGCACTGGGGTTTTCATGGCTGGGGGGTTTACGCCCTGGTCGGGTTGTCTCTGGCCTTTGCGACCTTCAACCGGGGCCTGCCGTTGTCGGTACGCACGGTGTTTTACCCGCTGATCGGTGATCGCATCTACGGTTGGACCGGCCATATCATCGATATCTTTGCTACGGCCTGCACCCTGTTCGGTGTGGCCACTTCCCTCGGACTCGGCTGTCAGCAGGTCAATTCGGGGCTGAACTATCTTTTCGGCGTCCCGATTAACGGGGGTGTCCAGGTTCTCTTAATCGCCATCATTACGGCCTTTGCCTGCACCTCCGTGGTTCTGGGTCTTAAAGGCGGGATCAAACGGGTCAGTGTCATCAACATGTGGCTGGCCGGCCTCCTATTTCTTTTTGTGCTTGTTTTGGGCCCCACCCTGTTTATCGCCAATGTCTTTCTTGATTCCGTTGGTGAATATCTGCAGAACCTTATATCGGTGAGCTTCTGGAGCGAATCCTGGTCAGGCGGCAAGTGGCAAAACGGATGGACCATTTTTTACTGGGCCTGGTGGATCGCCTGGGGACCCTTTGTGGGGATGTTTATCGGCCGCATTTCCTATGGCCGCACGGTGCGCGAATTCGTTGGCGGCGTTCTGGTGGTTCCGATCCTGATTACCTTTATCTGGATGAGCGTCTTCGGCGGTTCCGCCCTGTGGGTTGAACTCTTCGGCTCCGGCGGCGTTGCCAAGGCGGTTCAGGAGAATTTTTCCTCTGCCTTTTTCGTGTTTCTGCAACAATTTCCACTGTCCTGGATTACGTGTTTCATTTCCATATTTGTGGTGGTCATCTTTTTTGTGACCTCCTCGGACTCCGGCTCCATGGTCATCGACATGATCACGGCCGGCGGGCACATCGAGCCACCGGTACCGCAGCGGATCTACTGGTCATGGATGGAGGGAGCCGTGGCGGCCGCCCTGTTGTTCGGCGGCGGACTGGTAGCCCTGCAAACGGCCGTCACCCTTGCTGGCGTGCCCTTTGGTTTGATAGTATTGTTTATGATTTGGAGTTTGCAGAAGGGATTAAAAGAATATCGCGAGGAGATGTTTCCGCACCTTCACGAACATCCGGACGCCATCATTGAAAAATTGCTGGCTGAGAGAGAAGCGGCCAGGAAAGCGGCAAAAGCTTAATATAAAAATCGTATATCCTCAAAATCAACATAAGGAGGTTCGTTGTGAAAAATAACTGGTTTCAAAATCCCATCGTTCTCCTGCTTGCACTGGCCATCTTTGCAACATGGCCGAGCACACCGGCATGTGCGGAGACCCAAACGGTCAGAATCGCCTATGAAGACTGGTCATCGGAAATCGCCAGCACCAATCTGGTAAAGGCCGTCATCCGGGAAAAGCTCGGCCACAAATGCATCATCAAACGCATGAGCGTGACAGACATGTACGAGGCCATCACCAATAAAACCCAGGATGCCATGCTGGCAGCCTGGCTCCCCGGGCAGCAAAGTTACTATGACAAATACAAGGACGGGGTCGACGACCTGGGGCCAAATCTTGAGGGTGGCCGACTCGGACTGGTAGTCCCCCAGGTTTCAAGCACCTGGCTTTTGGCCCAAGACGGCCAACACACCGAGGCCTACATGAAAATCGATTCAATCGAGGAGATCAAGGATCATTACGATGACTTTAACGGGAAAATCATCGGCATCGAGTCGGATTCGGGTATGATGACCGTCATGCGGGACAAATTAATACCAGCTTACGGCCTGGAAGACTTCGAACTGATCCCCGGAACCGAGGTCTCCATGACTGCCGAGCTTGCCAACGCCATCAAGAAGAGAAAGTGGATCGTGGTCCTGGGCTGGACCCCGCATTGGAAGTTTGGACGCTGGAAGCTGAAATTCCTCGAAGATCCCAAAAAGGTGTGGGGAAGCGAGGAAAACATCCATACGTTGGCTCGCAAGGGGTTAAAAGAGGACATGCCCGACGTCTACAAGTTTTTAGACAACTTCAAGTGGTCCCCTGAGGAAATGGAACAACTCCTGCTCTGGAACGAGATGGGCGGCAATCCCTATGACAACGCCAAACGCTGGATGCGTGCCAATCCGGAAGCCGTTGAATCCTGGCTGAAGTAGTGCCCGGCGTCTGATAGTCTGATAAAGGATGCCTGGCGGCAACTTCCGCTAGATATGTCTGTGGCTGTGGCGGGATTTGGAATTATCCGTGATCCAAGATGGTGGTCATCCGGAACCATCGGGTCGAGAACGCTTCCCCGGGATTGTCCAGACAGAAGAGACCAAACTAAGCATTCCAAATTTTATTTTTAAGGAGGGTTTCATGTTTAATGTCGACAACATAATTGTTCCGACCGATTTTTCGGATTATTCCGATTTGGCATTTAAAAGGGCGCTCGATCTTGCCGAAGCATGCGATGCAAAAATACATCTTATTCATGTGGTCGCTGACGCACCCGACATTTTTAAACTGGATCGATTCAATGTAGAAGGTCAAAAGAAGATTATGAAAGATTTGGAAAAACAATGTCAGGATTCTTTTGAAGAACAGGTTGGCAAGTTCCCCCAGTCGCAAAAAGTCGACACTGAAACGAAAGTTCTCAGGGGAATACCATCAAGAGAGATAATAGATATTCAGAAAAAAATCAACGCAGATATGATTGTCATTGCAACCCATGGCCAATCTGCTTTTGAAGAATTTTTATTTGGAAATACGGCCACAAAAATTATAAGATATTCAAAGTGTTCAGTTTTGGTTGTGAGAAAACCGAAGTATAGCTGAAAAAGTTGAGGACAAGAGCTCATTGTTGGCGTTCACAGGCTCGGGGGTCATG
>JASFFJ010000128.1:0-13755 GCA_050124355.1 Desulfobacterales bacterium
AATGGAGCGCAGCGAAGTTGCATCCCAACTTCAGCCGAATGTTACAACTTCAATTCCAAATCAAAAACCCCATTTCTCTTTATTGAGAAACAGGGTCGTTTGTGTTCCCATCTTGGCAACCTCTTTGTTAAGATTCCAACATTATTAATAATAAATTATCATAGCCGCCTCGGACTGTCAAACGAGGATATAATCAAATTTTAGGGAAAAAAGAATGGTTGACGCTGCTCAAGTTGCTATCTTAAATTAACGATAGCCTATAGAAATTCGGTTTGCTTTTTAACCATTTTGAACATAAGATCGTACCAATTTTGACGACGACTTTTCTCAATCGAGGATAGCGACTTTTGCCAAAGTTTATTTGGCCAGGGACCAATCAGTTCGAGATTGTCAAACGCAAACCGAAAATAAATTTGTGATTTTTTTGCCTTTTTGTGGCATATCAAGATTCAATCACCCGGCGACTGGGCACTCGGAGTACAGGGACGACCCTTAATGGCTTCTGACAGCATATTGACCACCGGTTGCCGGTCTCTGATGATCAGGGTATTTGTGGGGGTGTAAGGCGATAGGCTGCCGTCCGGTGATAGAAATGGCCTCAAAACGGCGGCAAGTTGTTCTGCATCGGCATGCTCAAGCTGAATCATACAAACCACAATGCGACCAGCCGGCCTTTTTCCTATCTGGGCGGCGGACGCGCCCCGGAAAACCGTTACAATAATAACTAGCAGAACAAAAATGAGGTATGGACGTCGCATTTTTATGCCTTTACGAATAAATAAGCTCTGCACACTTTGCGGCTCTGCCGGCCCAATGATTTCTCTGTTACCCTAACTTCATCGGGGCGGTGAAAAAGTTCCAAATATAGGGTTCTGGATTCAGAGGTTGTAATAACCTGACATTGCTTATATTTCAATACGATGCCTGGGTACGCTACTTTCATTCCTTGTATGTAAAAAGATCGCAATCCCCATGGACGCGGAATCCTTTTATGACGCCCTCCTTGGGGCTTTTCAACCGGGAACTCTGAACGCTGAACTTTTCGTCCCAGATTACCATAATTGAATCGATAAATAAAATTAAACGAATATTTAGATTTGGAAGGTGATGATGAATTCGGACCAGCTCATTGGTTATCATTCAGAATGGAATTTGGTTTGCCCCGGGGGCTTTGATTACCAGAGGATGGCCCAGGAACGGGGCCGGCTGTGCTGGGACAGAGTTAAAGGTATTTCAGGAATAGATATCGAACTGGATTTTGACCACCCGCTCTTAAATCCTGTCCCATCGTTTGTGGATATGTTGCTGCGGGCCCATCGGCTCAGGTTCGGCCGGGAAAAACCCTTTATCCTTCTGGTAGCCGAGAAGGATACCCTGGATAAGGTGCCGGAAAACATCAATGTCGTTCAATTCCTGAACCGGATGCAAGGGGTAGGGGCCGCCTTGACCTGTCCTGAGGAGTTGGAAAAGAAGGGGGATCATGTCACTTATCACGGCCAGACGGCCACCGTCATTTTTCTGGATATGAACAATGAAGTTCTTCTGAAAATCGGCCAGAAACAGGATATCGAACCTCTGCTGACCGGAATCAAAAAGGGGATCGTGATCAATCCCCGCGGCCTAACGCCCCTCGGCGCCAAGGGAATTTTTGAGACAGTGACCGGAGAGCTTCGCTCCCTTCTCTCTCCTTGCACCACCAAGCATACGCCCTGGACCCGTCAGTTTTTTCCACGCAAGACCACCGGACCGCAAGGGGAATCGATCTCCGATCTGGTGGCGTGGGTGCGGGACCACTGGCAAAAAATCGTACTCAAACCGGTGAATGGATATTCCGGCAGGGGTATCTTTGTAGGGCCTCAGAGTAACTCACGGGATGAGGATATCCAGACGGCCCTTGAGGTAGAACCTTATATCGTCCAGTCGTTTATTCCCAAAAATCTCTGGGCGGAGGAATATCCCAGGTTGGATCTGAAAAATGAAAAGGTTATTCTGAAACAATGGCAGACGGATTTTCGCTGCCTGATTACCGATGCAGGATTGATCGGGTTTGCCGCCCGTTTCGGGGGGATCCCCACCAATGTGGGATCCGGCGGCGGTAATCAGAGCGTTGCCATGCTTAAATCCAATACCCAGGTAAAAGATGTCGTCAACCGAATCAACGACGCAATCATGGGGTTGACGTATACCACGGTGATGGAGATCCAAGATGAGACGGACCAAAAAGGGCTGGAATTGGGACACCGCTATCTTACAGGGCCGACGCCTATAACCCTCAGACCGCGGATTATTACCCCGAATCATCTGGCTGCGCTGCAAGAATACAGTGCCAATCTATGGGGCGATTTGCTAAAACTTGAAAAATTGTGGATTGAAGGAAAATTGGATCATGTGGTTGAACTGGATGATGACCAAGCAGAGATTTCCCGGATGCAGCCATGGGGTGGATCGCAGGCTCTGATTGCTTCGGACGGCCTCTTCAGCTTCGGGGCCGACCTGACAGACAAGAAGTAGTAAGCTGTACTCTATCCAATTAAAATCCGCTGAAAAAGCGCCAATAAAAGCTTGACAGAGATTATGCTGCATAATATTCAATCGGGTATGCAAACGGTTGCTTGTTTTTTTAACAACGGCAAACTTAACACAAGGAGGATAAGCTATGGGAATCCGGACAAAAATTATGAGAGGATCTCTGGTGTTGATGATCATTGCGACCATGATGGTAGCACCGGCATTGGCCCAGGACAAACCAGTTGTTGGTCTTGTGATGAAATCACTGGCCAATGAATTTTTCAAAACCATGGAAGAGGGCGCCAGGAAATTTGCCGCAGCAGATGGCAGCTTCGAGCTCATTCCGGTCGGAATGAACTCAGAGACAGACATTGATACCCAGGTCAGTGCTATGGAGAACTTCGTTAGCCAGAAAGTGGACCTGATCGTCTTAGCGCCTGCTGACTCTGTGGGCATGGTCACATCAGTAAAAAAGGCCATTGATGCCGGTATCACCGTGGTTAACTTTGATGTTACCCTGAACAAGCAAGCGTTGAAAGAAGCCGGTTTGCCCGAAGATTTTTTGTTTGTGGGTCCGGACAATGCCGCCGGGGCCCAGTTGGTGGGCGATCACTTGGGCAAGACACTCGGTGAAGGGGCGAAGGTTATCATCATCGAGGGCAATCCTGGGGCAGATAATGCCAAACAGCGAAAAGAAGGCTTCATGAGGTCTGTCGAGAAATATAAACTAGACCTTTTAGATTCAAAAACCGCTCATTGGGAAACCGAGGAAGCAAACACCCTGATGACCAACCTGCTTACAAAATACCCCGACGTTCAGGGCGTTATGTGCGCCAATGACTCCATGGCGTTAGGGGTCGAAAAAGCCATTGCAGCCGCGGGTCAGACCGGCAAAATCCAAATCGTTGGCTTTGATAACATCGGTGCGGTGCAAGAACTGATCAAACAAGACAAGGTGCTCGCCACTGTCGATCAGTTTGGTCCGGAAATGGCAGCCAATGCCATCAAGATCGGCATGAGAATCCTTAAGGGCGAGAAATTGGCCGGATGGCAAAAAACGCCTGTCAAGCTTGTCGCCAAAGACGATCTCAAGTAATCATTCCATTCCCCCGGGGGGTCTGCACTTCGCCGACCCTCCTGATTTCGCCGGCGTTAATTCTTACTTCGACCGTTTTATAAAAACCCCGAACCACACAAAACGACACGAAATGTAATTGTTTAATATTTTCGTGTGTTTTGTGTGTTCGTGGTTATAAGCATGTTATATGATTTCTATTGGCGGGTTTTTAAAACCAAGCCCCTCTCGCTGAATATCTTGTTCCTCTATGAGCAAAAAACCGAGCATTCTCGAATTACGGGCAATCACCAAAACATTCCCAGGGGTAGTTGCCCTGGATAACGTTGACTTGGACATCGAAGAAGGAGAAGTTCATGTTCTGGTCGGGGAAAACGGGGCCGGCAAATCCAGTCTAATTAAAATACTCTGCGGCATCTATTACCCCGACAAAGGCGAGATCACCTACGCTGGTTCTATCTATCATCCCCGCAGCCCCACCGATGCCCTCAAAGCTGGCATTCGCGTGGTTTATCAGGAATTCAATCTGCTTTCGTATCTATCTGTCGCCGAAAATATCTATTTTGAAAAACTGCCTCAAAAAGCGGGACTGGTAGATTACCGCCGTTTGTATGAGAAAACGAGTCGACTGCTCGAGATGGTGGGATTGGATATTTCCCCCAAAATGCCGGTGGAGTTGTTGGGCGTCGCTCAAATGCAATTGATAGAAATTGCAAAGGCCCTGTCCAGTCAGAGCAAAGTCCTCATTTTGGATGAACCCACCGCCACGCTGACTTCCAGGGAAATCGATACCCTATTCGAGATCATTGCGCGATTGAAGGCAGCCAACGTAACGATCGTCTATATTTCTCATCGCCTTCAGGAGATCTTCGAAATCGGTGACCGTGTCACCGTTTTGCGAAACGGTGCCAAGGTGGGAACCCGATCGACCGGAGAGGTGAGCGTTCCAGACATCGTCAGTATGATGGTGGGCAAATCCATGGAAGAGGAGTACCCTTTTGATGAGAACGTCAAACCGCGGGAGGTTATGCTTGAAGTCAAAGGGTTGAAATGCGGTGCAACCCCATACCCGGTGTCTTTTTTCGTTCGCAAAGGTGAGCTTCTTGGCATCGCCGGACTGGTGGGCTCCGGCAGGACCGAAGCGATGCGAGCCGTCTTTGGCGCCGATCCCAAAACCAGCGGGAAGTTATATCTGAAAGATAATGAAATCACGATCCGTAGTCCTCGCGATGCGGTTGGCAATGGCATCTGCCTGCTCACAGAAGATCGTAAGGATCAGGGGTTGATTTCAGACATGCCTTGTTATGTCAATATCACGATAACCGATCTGGTTCAGGTGTCGCGGTATGGATTACTGGACAATGCGTTGGAAAAAAGCGCCTCTAAGAAATTGGTCGATGATTTGGGTATCAAGATGTCGTCTCTCGACCAATGGGTCAGCAATCTATCGGGGGGAAATCAACAAAAAGTGGTTTTGGCCAAATGGCTCTTTCGCGACACCGACGTCCTGATTTTTGATGAACCTACTCGTGGGATCGATGTGGGTGCTAAGTATGAGATCTACCTGTTGCTATGGAAACTGGCGAAATTAGGAAAAGCCATCATTATCGTCTCTTCCGATCTGCCTGAGATTTTGGGGATTTGCCATCGAATCCTTGTTTTTTCAAATGGAAAAATAACAGGCGAGGTGGATCGAAGAGAATTCGATCAAGAAAAAATACTCTCGATGGCCTACCAGGAATACATTAAAACCATTGATGACGAACAAAGGGTCGGTGGATCATGAGAGCTAGAAGATGGATGTACCTGCTGCTGAGGGAGGCAGGAATCGGGGTGGCACTTGTTCTGATTTGTGCGATATTTGCGGTCATCGCCCCGCGCTTTGCATCTTACGCCAATTTCACCAACATTCTTACTCAGATTAGCATCAATACCGTCATCTCTGTGGGGATGACCTTCGTCATTCTGTTGGGTGGCATTGATCTGTCCGTCGGATCCGTACTGGCCTTATCGACCATTGTGGCAGGTATGACCATCTCCCATAAGGCGCTGCCAGTTGCCGCAGCTATCCCTCTGGCCGTGACAGCGAGTATCGTCGTGGGAGCGCTTTGCGGGTTATTCAATGGGTTCGTTTCGACACGATGGAGAATTCATTCCTTTGTCGTCACATTGGGTATGCTCAATATCGCACGAGGTGCAGCGCTTCAAATCAGTGATTCCAGAACGATCTTTTCGTTTCCGGCCGTATTTAACCGCTTTGGAACGGAGACCATCTTTGGCATCCCGATCATCTTTATCATGGCATTGGCGCTCGTCATCCTCGGCAGCTTTGTACTGAGCAAAACCGTTTTTGGCCGCATGTTGTACGCCATCGGAAACAATGAAGAAGCGGTGCGGCTTTCCGGGCACAACACTTCCGGATACAAGATCGCCGCTTTTACGCTCTGCGGTGCTTGCGTCGGTGTTGCCGGGATCATGTATATGCTAAGGCTCAATATGGCCAGCCCGATCCTCGGCGTCGGATTTGAACTCAACGCCATCGCTGCCGTGGTCATTGGCGGAACCAGTATGATGGGCGGCAAAGGCTCCCTTATCGGCACATTTCTGGGTGCCTCGATCATCGGCGTTCTCAACAATGGCCTGCTCTTGTTGGGTATGGGTGATTTTGCACGACAGATCGTTACCGGTTTGATCATTGTCGCAGCAGTGGTCATTGACACCTATCGTGCCAAACTGCTGGTGAGGTTTCAGTGACCGGAACTGTTTTACTTCACCGCTCCCATGGTCAGACCACGGATAAGATGCTTGGAGGCGATAAGTGCAAAAACGATCACCGGAATGACGATCAGGGTGCTGGTCGCCATAATCTTTCCATAGGGCAGGTGATAACCCTCCATAAATCCCACCGCCATGGCCGGCGCTGTTTTCGCGACCTTGCGGGTCAGCACCAAGGCGTACATCAATTCGTTCCATGAGAAAATGAAAGAAAAGATGGCCGATACGGCAATTCCGGGAGCCGCCAAGGGCAAGCAGATTTTCCAAAAAATGTGAAACGGTTTGGCACCATCAAGCACCGCCGCCTCGTCCAGATCCCAGGGAATCGACCGAAACTGGTCTGTGCAGATCCAAATGACAATTGGCAGATTGAAGGTCAGGTAGATTAAAATCAGCACGATGTGGCTATCCAACATGCCGAGTTTTCGAACGATCAGAAAGAAGGGCAGTGCCAAAACGATGGGACTGACCATCCGATTTGTGATAAACCAGAACCAAAGATCTTTTTTGCGGCGGAATTCGAACCGACTCAAGGCGTAGGCTGCCGGGGTACCTAAAATGAGTGCCAGCGCGGTTGTACAGACGGCAACGATCAAGGAGTTGACCAGGCTTTGTCCGACCTTATCTTTAAACAAAACTTGGATGTAGTTTGCGAAGGTCGGCTCAAAAATCCAGGATGGCGGTGACGCCAGTGCTTCCAGTTGGGTTTTGAGGCTGGTCGTCACCATCCAATAAAACGGAAATATGCAGAAAACAATGATCAGCAGCAACAATAACACCTCGGCCAGTGGTCGGTAAGTTTTTGAACTGAAGCCCTTGGTTGCGTGCATTGAGGGGCGAGTTCTCCCTGGATGTGTTATGGTGTCATTGCTCACAATCATACCTCACGATAAAAAAACCGGATATAAAGCTGGGATAGGATGATGGTCAGGGCCAACAGGATAATTGCCTGGGCCGAGGCAAGCCCTTGATCAAAACCGCGAAACCCGACCCGTTGAATCATCAGGCTGATGAGTTCCGTAGCGCTGCCGGGCCCGCCGCGTGTCATCGTGAAAACCATGTCAAAAAGCTTCAATGTATCGGCCGTACGCAGAATTAGAATTGCGGTCAGTCCGGGAATGAGGAAGGGAAACTGGACATAGCGCAAGACCGTCCACCAGTTACGGGTCTCCAAACGGGCAGCCTCCTCCACCTCTACCGGCACCATCGTCAATCCGGCCAGCAATACGAGACTGCAAAACGGTGTCCATTGCCAGATGTCCCAGAAACAGATGGCGATAAATGCATTATTCGGATCTCCGATCCAGTTGACGGGTGCGAATCCGAGAAATCCGATGAGTTGATTGACAACACCATACTTGATGTTGAAGGTGACTTGTCCGAGAAGGCCGACGACGGCATAGGTCGTTGCCATTGGAATCACCAGACTCAGTCTTGTCAACGTACGGAGCACCGACATCCCCGGTTTGTGAAGCAGCAGCGCGATGCCCATGCCGATAATAATCTGAATTGGCAAAACGATGATCAGCAGCTTCATCGTGCGGCCCATCGCTTCCCAAAACACGATATCGCTCAAGACCGTCTGGTAATTTTCCAGGCCAAGAAATGGCGTTCGCCTCAAATTTGTAAGCTGGTATCGGTGCAGTGAGGTGTAAACGGCAAAGGCCAGGGGGCCGATACCGATTGTCAATAGGCTGATCACGGCCGGTCCGATGAAGGCCAAACATGTCAGCCGCGGATGTCTGATTTTGAGCATCTGAGAGACGGCTTCCCTACTCAATTCAAAATTCACCCCGCCTTGGCGGGATGAAAATTGTAAAGGTTCTACCGCTACCGCGAGGGCATGCATCATGATGCAAACCTGGTCGCTGCCGGCGACTTAAGGAATTGCAGGAGGGAAAGATCCCTCCCGCAATCAAGCGCAAACCGGTACTATTGTGCGAGGGGCTTTTTCCCGTCGTAATAGCCGGCGTCCTCGAGCAACGCTTCCACCCGGGTACCGATCTCTTTGGCGCCTTCTTCGGTGGTCACTTCGTTGAGCATGATTTTGGTGCCCCACTCCTGGACAATTTCAGTCATCTGGGGCCACTCTGCAAAGCGCGGACGGAACTCCGGCACGCCTTCCTGCCAGGACTCGACCAGTGCATTCACGAAGCCATACTTATCAGCCACACCCGGAAGTTTGTAGACGCTTTGGCGGGCCGGCACACCACCAAGCTCCAGATACGTTTTGGCGTTGGCCTTGGAGGTCACCCATTGAATGAAAAGCCAGGCCGCGGCCTGTTCCTTTTCGTCGGCCTGGGATGCAACCGCCAGTGAAAAACCGCCTAACGCCGGTTTGCGCCCGGCCGGGCCCTTGGGCTCTGCGGCGACCTCGAGGCAGTCGACGATTTTGGACGTCTCCGGGTTGGTCAGGGTGGCATAAAACGCGGACCACTCGGTGATAATGGCGACATCACCTTGGGCCAGGGCATTGACGGTCTCGGCATGGTCGTATGAGACAATGCCGGGCGGCATATATTGCATCAAATCCTGCCGAAATTTCAATCCGGCCTGGCTGCCATCGCTGAGCAGATTGGATTTGAAATTCTGGTCTAAAAAGGAACCGCCGAATGGCCAGAGGACCCGCGCAAAACTATCACACGATTGGGTTTCATTGCGTTTGGATTGGAGCGCAAACGCATACTTGCCGTCCTTGGTCAGCTTCGGTCCGTAAACATCTTTCAACTCGCTCCAGGTTTCCGGCGGACGGTCAAAGCCGGCTTCTTTGAGCATACACTTGTTGTAGAACATCAGGCCGGAGTAATTGTCGAACGGCAGGCCGTAGACCACTCCGTTCCAAGCACCGAAGGCGTTTAACACCAGTGGAAAAAAATCATCGAGATCGAGTTCCGGATCTACTAAATCCGGATTTTTGGTGAACTTATCGATGGGGACGATCCATTCGTTTTCGGCAAAGTTGCCGATCCAGACCAAGTCTATCAGAGCAATGTCCAGATCACCATTAGCCACAAAATCCCGCACCTGCTCGCTCAGTGAGTTTTCGTAGGGATGTTTGATGATATTAATTTTAATACCGGTTTTTTTTTCAAATTCTGGAATCATCTTTTCTGCAGCTTCATACCCCGGCCGCAGGAGAAAGACGACTTCAAGCTCCGTCCCCGCGTAAGGTCTGGCCGCCTCCTCCAACGACCAAGCCGACGCCTGGGTGGTCATTGCAACAACTGCCAGCATGATCGCAATTAAAAATAATACCCGTCTTACTTTCATCTTAACCTCCTTTTTTCATGTGGACATTATTTGTTAAAAAACAGATCGAACATAGTGGCCAATATACGCTGGTGATTTTCATTTTACAATTATTTTTTTTATGCTACTGTCTGGATGCAGCGTATAAGGGCAACCTAAATTACGGCAACCGTCGAGATGCGGAATACAGCAGGGAGATATCGCATTGGCCGAGGTAAGACTTGAACATGTAAACAAGCATTATGGAGATCTCCAGGTTATTTTTGATGTATCTCTCAATGTTAAGGAGGGGGAATTCGTCGTATTTGTGGGACCTTCCGGTTGCGGCAAATCGACCCTGCTTAGAGCCATCGCAGGTCTTGAGGATATCACCAGCGGCTCAATTCTGATCGGCGGCGATGCGGTCAACGATGTTCCCCCGGCGGACAGAGGGGTTGCGATGGTGTTTCAGTCCTACGCTTTGTATCCCCACATGACGGTCCGGTCGAATATGGAATTTGGACTTAAAGTCAACAAAATCGAAGCCGCTGAACGAAAACGACGCATACACGAGGCCGCTCGAATTCTTCAGCTGGAAGAATATCTCGACCGCAAACCGGGACAACTTTCCGGTGGACAGCGTCAACGGGTGGCCATCGGCCGTGCAATTGTCAAACAGCCGCGGGTGTTTCTTTTCGACGAACCCCTTTCCAATCTGGATGCCGCCCTGCGTGTACAAATGAGAGTGGAGTTGGAAAATTTGCATTCCACCTTAAACTCCACGATGATCTATGTCACCCACGATCAGGTCGAGGCCATGACGCTGGCCGACAGGATCGTTGTGCTGAACGAGGGCTGTACTGAACAAATCGGCGCCCCTTTGGCGCTTTATCATCAACCGGAAACCCGGTTTGTTGCCGGTTTTATTGGATCACCCAAGATGAATTTCCTTCCGGTCCGCCTGACGGGTGTAGCCGGAAACGTTGTGACGCTGACCTATGGAACCGATAGCACCATCACCAGTGATACGTTTAGGGCTCCCGAAACCGGAAACGGGGAGTTGACCCTGGGGATTCGCCCTGAGCATTTGACGGTTTGTGATCTTGAGTCCGGTAAACTGGGTGCCACTGTGAGGGTGATCGAAGCCCTGGGAAGCGACACCTATATTTACGCCGATTTGCCGACCGAAGAACAAATCGTGATCCGGGCCCAGAGCGATACACGCGTCCAACGCGGCGAAACCATTGGACTTCGTATTGATAAGGGAAGCGAACACCTGTTTGACGATAGCGGAAGGGCGTTGGTCCGTCTCGGTTTATAACATCGGTGAGCGCTCTCGAACTTATATGAAACTTCAGAGGAATGGATTCGATTTTATTTTTTTAGACAGGATTTACAGGATTGACGGGATATTTTCGCCTTCGGCGAGGAGCCCTTTCGGCCGAAGACCGTTTTATCCCGATGATCCTGTTGATCCTGTCCAATTTTCTTTTAAAAATGAGAATCCATTCCTTATTTTTGGCCTATTTTAATCTTCGCTTTTTTACGTTTCTTTTTTGATCAGACTGGCGTTTTTCAGGCCAACGGCTGCACTCATGACTGAATCCATAGAACAACCCAACGACACGATTCGCTCCGCCGTCGCTCAATCCAAGAAAATCGACACCATTGTGATTGAGAATAATGCGCTGCAACGGGTTCCGGTCCTATTGCGCGAGCATTTCAAGGCTTCAAACGTGTTTCTCATCGCCGATGAGAATACTATGGCCGCTGCCGGCAACCGCCTGCGGAAAGACCTCACCGAGAGCGGATTTACCTTGACCACCCACGTGTTTCCGGCAACACCTTACTTGAAGGCCAACGTGGAAAATGCAGATGCTTTCCTTTCCCACCTCAAAGCTCACGGTGGCGTGCCGCTGGCGGTGGGATCCGGCGTCATAAACGATCTTGTCAAATATGCGGCCTTTCAGATCAACCAACCCTATCTGTCGATCGCCACCGCCGCGTCGATGGATGGCTATGCCAGTGCCGGCGCTCCGTTGTCAGTAAAGGGCTTCAAACACACAATTCCCTGTGCGCCACCGAAGGTTATCGTTGCGGATCTCGGCGTCATTTCAAACGCACCGAAAGCAATGACGGGCTGGGGCTATGGCGATCTGGCAGGCAAGATTCCGGCCGGTGCCGATTGGCTGATTGCCGATGCCTTGGGAATCGAAAACCTTGATCGCGCGGTTTGGCCGCTGGTTCAGGACGATCTACGAACCTGGCTATCCAATCCTGCCGGAGTGGTAAACGGCGATGCGGAAACATCCAACGCCCTCTTTACCGGTTTGGTCATGGTCGGTATCGCCATGGAAATTCACGGCAGCTCCCGCCCCGCCTCGGGTGCTGACCATCAGATCGCTCACCTGTGGGAAATGGCCGGGGTCGAATATGAAGGCTTACCAATATCACACGGAACGTGCGTCGCACTTGGCACGCTGACCATTCTATCGTTGTATGAATGGCTGCTGACACAGGATTTTCATGATCTGGATGCGCATCGGGTGATCCGACGTCGCCGGCGATTTGATGATCTTGCAAAGGAGATTCGGCGTTCTTTCGTCTCACCGAATATTACTGAAAAAGCCTTGCAGGAAACCCGGGCCAAATACATTGAGGACGAGCTGTTGCGGGAGCGTATTGTTGGGATCAAGCGAATCTGGCCCAACCTCCGCAAACGTCTTGCCGACTTTTTAATCCCTTTCGAAGAAATGAAGGCCATGCTCTCAGCAGCCGGTATTGCAACGGATCCGGCAGACGTTGGTATCGATGGTGCCTATCACCGCCAAACCCTTGTCAACTCGCTTTTTATTCGACGCCGTTACACGATCCTCGATTTTCTGGAGGAGACCGGACGATTCGATGAAGCGATTAATCAGGTTTTTTCAGACGCCGGGCGGTGGGGCTGAAGAATCCCAATTCGATTGCTCATTTTTATGAAAGGAAAAATGATGTCAATGACAATCAAGGAGATGAACGCTAAAGCGGTTGCCGAACTGACAGATGTCATCAACCGAATCGATCCGGCACAGGTTGATGCTCTGATCGAACGCCTTGCCAAGGCGAACCGAATCATCGTTTACGGGGTTGGACGAGAAGGATTGATGCTGAAGGCTTTGGCCATGCGTCTGTTTCATATGGGATTGGATGCCCATGTGGTCGGGGACATGACGACGCCCCCTGTCGGTAAGGGTGATGTCCTGATGATCAGTGCCGGGCCGGGTTACTTCTCGACGGTGGCGGCCTTGATGGGTGTGGCCCACAGCGCCGGTGCCAGAACAATCTGTTTTACCGCGCAACCCGCAGAAAAGGTTCCCCAGCGCGCTGATCTAGTAGTGGTCCTGCCGGCTCAGACAATGGCCAATGATACCACCGGACCGACGTCTTTTTTACCCATGGGAAGCTTGTACGAAGGCGTTCAATATCTTTTTTTTGAATACCTTGTGCTGATGTTAGGAGACCATTTGGGGATAACGCCGGAGCAGATGCGCGCTAACCACACCAACTTGGAATGATTTTGGTCTTTTCTAGTGCATCCTACCAAGACCCTTCAACAATAAAAAATGGCATTTTTCTTGCTTGATATACAACAATGGCTAAAACATACCAGGCAAGGGCGAATGCAATTTCAATTCATAGGCCGCCGGCATCGAATAGTTCGCACCATGAAGGGTAACGGTCGAACCGTTGAAGACCCCATCCCGATAGGTCGGGGTGGCTTATGAATGGTGTTAATATGGACGAGCCTGGAAAAAAAGATTTCGTGCCATATTATTGACTGTTGCCGTTTTATTGACGTCGACAATTTCAGAGCTCCTGACCCCAATTGGAAAAACTTCTCGGGAAGCCCTGATATCTAAAGAACCTAAAAAATTTAAAATATGCGTAAATTCAAGATGCAACAGATTTTAGCAAAATAAATGGAACGATAACCCAGAAAAAGGTATTATCGTCGTCCTTTATATTAGTGAGAGGCCTGAAATTAAAAAATTCAGAACGATTCGCCCAAATTCAATTTTATTGACGCGATTTTAGACCTTTCTGTTGCATGCGAATTTACGACACGTCAAGAGTTCTGAATTTTGGGTTTCAATAAAAAAGATTTATTCAACTTTTCTGCTACGCCG
>JASFFJ010000129.1:0-13706 GCA_050124355.1 Desulfobacterales bacterium
AAAAAATCCACCAATATTGTGCTGATTATCTCACTTTTCTCTGAGGACGGCCGTTTTGACGAGCTTTACCTGAGCAATTATGCCACCCTGCGCCTGCGCGATGTCCTCAGCCGTATTGACGGCGTTGGTGACGTCAGTGTATTTCCGTCCAGCGACTACAGCATGCGCATTTGGCTGGATCCCCCCAAGCTCAAGTCCCGCAATCTGACCACCGAGGACGTACTGGCCGCTATCAGAGAGCAAAATGTCCAGGTGGCCGCCGGGCAGATCGGCCAACCCCCCGCCCCTGCCGGCCAGAGCTTCCAGTACACGGTTAACGTGCTGGGCCGTCTGACGGACATTGAGCAATTCGAGGAGATCATCATCAAGACCGGCGAAGGCGGACGCATCACGCGTCTGAAGGATATCGCCCGTATCGATCTGGGGGGCAAGAGCTATGACCTTACCTCGGGCCTGACCGGCATGCCGTCGGCCAGTGTCCTCATCTACCAGCTACCGGGGGCCAACGCACTGAATGTGGCCAAACAGCTCTACACCACCATGGAAGATCTGCAGACCTATTTTCCCGAAGGTCTAGATTACAAGATCCCCTATGATACAACCATCTTCGTCGAACAATCGATCCGGGAAGTCTTTATCACCCTGTTTCAGGCGGCGGGCCTGGTGTTCCTGGTGCTGTTCATCTTTTTGCAGGATTGGCGGGCAACCATCGTGCCGGCGGTGACCATCCCGGTATCTCTTATCGGCACCCTGGGCGTTATGCTGGCGATGGGGTTTTCGCTGAATATGCTGACCCTTTTTGGCCTGGTGCTGGCCATCGGCATTGTAGTGGATGACGCCATTGTGGTGGTAGAAGCCACCGCGACCCACATTGAAAATGGCTTAAAGGCCAAGGAGGCTGCAATTAAAGCCATGAGCGAGGTTTCCGGCCCCGTAGTGGCCACCACCCTGGTTCTGCTGGCTGTCTTTGTCCCATCTGCGTTTTTGCCGGGCATCACCGGGCAGATGTATCGTCAATTCGCCCTGACCATTGCCATTTCCACGATTTTCAGTTCCATCAACGCCCTGACCCTCAGTCCGGCCTTGGCAGCCCTCTTACTGCGGCCGCCGAAGGAGCGCAAGAATGCATTCTTTCGCGGATTCGACGCCGTCTTTCGCAAAACCGAAAACGGCTATGCGGCCGTTGTCAAGACCTTCGTGCGCCGCACGGCAATCATGCTGCTGATGTTTTTGGGGCTGTTAGGCCTGACCGGCTGGCAGTTTACGCGCCTGCCCACGGGCTTTTTGCCCATCGAGGACCAGGGTTACATAATGGCCAGTATCCAGCTGCCCGACGCCGCATCCCTGGAGCGTTCTCAAGCGGTACTTGGCCGGATCAACGACATTCTCACTGAAACACCCGGCATCCAGGACTGGGTTTCCCTGGGCGGCTACTCGCTGATTGACGGCACCAACGCCTCCAACATGGCAACGGTTTTTATCGTCATGAACCCCTGGGAGGAACGCACCGACCCGGATCTCAGCATGGCGGCGATTCTAGCCAACCTGCAACGTCAATTTGTCCAGATCCAGGAGGCCATCGCGTTTGTATTCCCCCCTCCAGCCATTACCGGCCTGGGCGTTGCCGGCGGCTTCCAGATGCAGCTTGAAGATCGTGGCGCTGTCGGGTTGGGAGAACTGCAGAAAATGGTCCGGGAAATCATTCAGGCCGGCAACGCCCAGTCGGGCCTGACCAATTTAAACAGCACCTTCCGGGCCGATGTGCCCCAGCTTTTCGCCGAGGTCGACCGCACCAAGGCCAAGACCATTCAGGTTCCGCTCAGCAGTGTCTTTAACACCCTGCAGACCTATCTGGGCTCCTACTACGTCAACGACTTCAACAAGTTTGGCCGCACCTGGCAGGTCAAGGTCCAGGCCGACCATCGGTTCCGCATGGAACCCGACGACATCCGCCGTCTCGATGTGCGCGATGCCGGGGGTAAGATGGTTCCCATCGGCACCCTGGTAAGCGTTGATCAAATCCTTGGTCCCCAGACCATCCTGCGCTACAACCTATACCCGTCCGCCTCTATCACCGGTGAAGCGGCACCAGGCTTCAGCTCTGGCCAGGCCTTGAACCTGATGGAACAGATGGCCGACCGTACCCTGCCCGCTTCCATGGGCTATGAGTGGACCGGCATGTCATTTCAGGAGAAAAAAGTGGGGTCGGAAGCCATTATGGTCTTTGCCCTGGCGATCGTGTTGGTATTCCTGGTGCTAGCGGCCCAATACGAAAGCTGGAGCAATCCCGTGGCGGTCATTCTAGTGGTGCCCCTGGCGGTGCTTGGAACGGTGGTTGCGCTGGTGATGCGCGGCTTTGATAACAACGTTTACACCCAGATCGGCATCGTGCTGCTCATCGGCCTGGCCAGTAAAAACGCCATTCTCATCGTAGAATTCGCCATGGCCGAGCGTGAAAAGGGCAAAGGTATCCGGGAGGCGGCCATGGATGCTGCCAGACTGCGGTTTCGCCCCATTCTGATGACGGCCATTTCCTCTATCGCCGGGTTTATGCCCCTGGTGGTCGCTGCCGGCGCCGGTGCCGCCAGCCGTCAGGCCATCGGCACCGGCGTGGTGGGCGGCATGGTTGCGGCGACAATCATGTCGCTAATCTTTACTCCTGTATTTTATGTTGTGATGCAGCGCGTAAGCGGGTTTCGAAAAAAAGAGGCGGAAGGGGAGCAAACGGCGCAAAAGAAAATTGCATCACCGCCGTCACCCAAAGAGGCCGGCTAGCGGTTGTTATTCTTCCTTAATAATCTGACCCCGTGATACAAACGAAATCCCCTGCCCGGAGTGGGTTCCGATCATGACCCCCTCGATGATGGGGGGATTCACTTTTTGGGCTGCCTTCCATTTGACAATGAAATTGGCCCCTGAGCCACCGGATTTATCACCCTCCATGATGATATAGCGCGTCGACATCAGGGCAGTCATTTTTTCAGGTTCTTCGAGGTACTCCTTGACCAGTTTGCCATCGGAGTCATAATAGGTTACCGCCACCAGCGTGATGGAATGCTTTGGGTCCGTGTTGCGGATGCTAAGAGTTGCCGCCAGATCAAAGGGGCGGGCCTTGATGCCGCTGTAGATGTGGGAATATATGGGCACGTAAACCGTCTGGCCGTCTGATAGCCTGATGTCTTCGGCATTGGCTATGGGGGTCGAAAATACCGACAAAATCCACATCAGTAAACAGCAGATCATCATTCGGTTTACTTGATTGTCTGTCACGGTGATTTTTCCTGTGGTCGAAGGGTACATTCGGGCAGAACGTTCTAATGATATTAAGTAGCTACGAACAATTCATCGTCGATTTCAATCAAGGGCGATCGTCACAAGGATGGTTTCACGAACCAATTTCCCATCCTGTCTGACGGCTAAACTCATACCGTTTTGCCCCGGTGTGATGATCCCCAGCGTAAACCCGGTTTCCGGTTCGTTGCTTTTCATTTTTACGCCCTCTTCTTTCCAGCCTATCAATTTAAGCGGAAAAATGACAGTCGCTTCCGTTTTCCCGCCGGCAACCACAAGGTCCGGCTCTTCTTGGAGGCCCCTCAATTCCTCAAAGCTCAACCCTTCCCACCCGAATAAGCCGTATTTACGCTTATTTTGCAGATAAAATGTATCCGACCAGTCAATGATGAGATCCTTGCCGGTTTTGTTGGTAAACGTAAAGCGAAATGAGTTGTAATAATTGTATCTTTCGGCTTTTAGCGGTTCCAGGGTGGCCTCATAAAGATCATTGCTAACGGTTTTCATCGGGGGACTGCTGCTGTAAATCTGTTCTTTGGCACATCCGGTTAAAACCAATGCAAAAATTGCTAGGGCCAATCCAAACTTTTTTTTCATTCTGGCACCTCCTCAGTGCTCAAACCTGTCGGCCGGCCGGCACGTTGATGGAATGACTAGTCCAATGGAATACGGTTTAAAAATTTAAGTCCATTAGCATCAGGTTACAGGTGAATTTTGATCAACCCAGGTTTGGCCCCTGACCCCTGAACGGTTTTAAGCTTACCAATTTAATAATACACCACCGATAAACATAAGGGCCTCTTGATCGTAGAAGTCAATGTTGGAATCGGTTTCCACGAAGGCAGCACTGACAAAGAAATTCATCGGGTTACTGCCAAACAGGCGCCAATCCCAGGGGTTTTTGTAATACAGTGCGCCTTGGATCCCGTAGCGGTCGTCATCCTGTTTTTTGTCGTAAATCGGGTTCCTATCGTCATAATCCGCCTGCCCGATAGTGGCGTTGCCGGTAAACGTAAACGTATCCCCTCTATAACCATAGGTGAGCCGGAAATCGTAAGCGTCATTTTTCATGGCATCACCATCCCGATTGTTATAGCTGTAAATAAATGCCGGATTCAACGTATGTTTCTTACCCAAGCGGAAGCGATACACGACCTCCCCGACATGGCGATCTCCATCCCGCTCAAGCAGGTTTTTTTCAGCGCGGGTCAATCCTAAAAAATTACCGCTACTTTCATTGTTGACCTCGATTTTGCGATAGGTGTATTGCAGCTGCAGTTGGCTGCCGAAAATCCGGTCCCAGGCCAGCCGAAAGCCATTGGATGTCCGGCTGGTGTCATCCCGATTCTTGTCGACCACATAGGGGTCTCTCCACACTTTGGCCGGAATACCGCTGAACAGGATACCGCCTTGCAGAAGGCCGAGTCTACCGATCTCCTGTTTGACACCGAATTGCTGGGAAAGATCGAAGCGGATTAAATCTGTCAGGTCTGTTCCCAAAAAGAGCTGGGTGCGGGTGCTGGCAAAGGTATACTGCAGTGAGAAAGGAACCAGGACAATACCAGTGGATTGCGAATCCGGGTTGTCGTTCAGGGAGTTGATTTTTTTGTCCGACAGATCATATCCCAGAAAGCTGGCCACCATATTGCTCTTATAATTCAGATAGCCGACCCCGGGCCGGATGAATCCACTAAAACCGGATTCTTTGGGAATGGGATCCAGGGCTGTGGCGGGATTGGCACTCAGCAACAGAATTAGGGTAACAACAGCAATGGCTAGAAAGGTTGTTTTTTTCATCCGATACCTCCTTCTTTGAAAAACTAGGGCATTGCTTTTCGAGTAATTGTCAGCTTCGGTTGCAGCGCACCATATAGAACGTCAATCAAACGGAACCAATAACAATACAGATAACGTAGGCAGGTATTGTTGTCAACATTTATGCTGGAAATAGGGTGATAAATATCAGATGTCGCCGGTGGACACGGATAGGTAGGCTCATTTCTCTCCGAGTCAATTGACACGAGCGCCGCCTTGCCAAAAAAATGGGCCAGTCTGATCGAAAAAGAAACTTTGTTATTTTATTTCAGTTGTTTTTTGATTGTGGGAGCGGTTTTTAACCGCGATTGATCAGGTGAATCGCGGCTGGAAGCCGCTTCCACCAACCATTAAATCCAGCCTATAGCACATCAAATTTCATGAAGTTTCATAAGAGTGTTGATAAGGAAGAAGGCGTACAACGAATCGGCCAACGTCTGGTGGCGGGCATGGCGATACGAATCATTGGAAATAGGTCAAGATTGTGGCGACGATCCGTGGACCATCATGACCGATGGTCGAGTTAGTGATAGCATGAATCCAGGTAGGTTAGTGCAGTACGCAAGTAGTGTACCAGAGCGATCCGCTCTGAAAAGTTCGAAATCAAAGACATTTGCGGTCTGCAGTAAGCCTACGTATGACATTCGGCACGAAAGAGTAAGAACATTCTGTCATACAACGTAAGTTTTTTTGCAGCTGCGTTCGGTACTTCTAGCCGGCAGGTGCCGGCTTTAAATCCTTCCGTTTCATCTTAAATTCGGGGGCTATCTTCTGTTTGTTCGTTCCTTTAACATGGATTGAAAAGAAAATTGGGTGCTTTCCATTGGTATTTCAAAGATTTTCTCATTACTGTCTCTGCCTGGTGAAAATTTTTGGCGATATCCGGAATTAAAAACGGTTTCTGTTTGCAAAAACTTGCCTTGTGCGTCAAAAAACCTAATCCAAATTACCAGCTGATCATACCCGCGTTTGGCGCCTCCGCCGAAGTTTAATTTAACGGTACCCGGTTGATAAACATATTGATAGTTCAAATTGACATCACTTGATTCCCAGGAACCCGAATGTGGACCACCTTGAACTAAAGAAATACTATCCTCCGGCGCGACCATCATTTGGGTGCCGACACAGGCAAACAATACAAATGAAAAAAGTACCAGGAAGCCTATTATTGCCTTTCCGATGAAATGCTTTGGTTCCATACGTAATCTCCCTTATTTCAGGGCTCCTGACCTCAATTGGAAAAACTTCTCGGGAGGCCCTGATATCTAAAGAACCTACAAAATTTGTAGTAAAAATAAGCGCAAATATTTTACGACACATCAGTGGTTCTGAATTTTGTTCGAAAGCGTAAATACTTGACAATTCACTAAATATGTATTTTTTTTACCGTTAGTATTAATATTCAAAGTAAAAAATCTAATACACTAAAACTATTGAACCTTAGGGTGAAAAATGAAAAATCCATTTGCATATAGTAATTATGTTACCGGAAACTCATTTTGCAACCGCAGAAAGGAACGATCTGAACTGATAAATTATATCAAAGGATCTCAGAATGTTCTCCTTTATTCCCATAGAAGATACGGTAGAAGTTCATTATTTTGAAGATTATGTGTTTTTCATGGACCTATTCATAGAAATTTCAGTTTTCAGAGGGTAAGCCATGGGCATTATTAAAAATGAGGATCCGGCAGCCGGAAGTACAGGATTGAGAGCGCTGACCGCATTTAAAATTCAACTCGAAGATATGAAAATCCGGCTGAACAAGGAGATTGGAAACTATCCGTCACCGATTCCGGCCTGTGATGTGCAGTTTAATTACCTTCTCGATGAGCGCTCCAAAAACTCTATGCGGCTCAAACAGGTAGAGAACTTGCTGAGGATATGCCAGACGAAAACCATCGCAATAGAGACCATTGAAGAACTCATCAAAATGTCGAGTCAGATTGACGATGATATGGCTGCCAGGTTAAGAGCTGCCTTTAGCCGAACTGACAGGGATAAAAAATCGACCGGATCAAAGGATCAAAATTAGATCATGGGAAGCAGTCATCACATCGGGGTAAAAGCGAGTCTTTATTGGATAATAGGAATTTAACCTGGGTATCTGCCCAATGACTATTGCCTTTTACGTTAAAATGAGTTGGATCAGTTGCCCAATAAAACTCTGTCAAAGGTGTGCCTGCTATAGCATCCTTAAGTTTCTCGTATGAATTCAAATAATGACATCCCACTTTAGCTGCCGTTTTGGCTAAGACATGATGTGGTTTGGTTGACCAGGTACCGTCGTACTGAGGATAGTGTGGCACACCGGTAAGGACCACGCGAATATTATTTTTTTGCAGCAGACGAATCGTTTTTTTTATGACTTTCATTGTATATTCAACATTTAGATAAACATCATCTGTCCATTCATTTGCCAGCCAATTGCCTGAATCATCAAGTTTTGCATGCCATGGCAGCCATTCTCTCGTATATGCCACTTTTTTTTCTGGTAATAAACTGTTGAGCAAATTAGAAATTAATCGATAAGATTTCGAATTTTCTAACAATCCTTTATTCCAAGATTGAAGCCTGGAGAGTTTCAAAATTCCTTCCGGCGTCATGAGATATTGTTGTTTTTCGGTATCCTGAAAGGGTAATACAGCGAGCGGGCTACCGTCTGCATCGTGGATCGTTCTGGTTTTATAAAGTTTATCATTGATAACATCGGTCATGTCCACACAAATAATGATCAAATCAGGGGAATAGTCTAGAATTTTTTCCTTTATCAGTAGAAAGTAAATAATAGGAGAATAGCTTGATGTACCCGTGTTTATAACTTCAATATTTACCCCCGTGGATTCATAGTATTGGTTTAAACTGTTCTCTACTAGGCTGGCCATCTGTTTTCCCCAGGGAACGACGCTACTTACATTAGAATCCCCGACATAAAAAATCCTGTACGTATTTTTGGGTTTTTTCTTATTTACATTTCTTTGACCTACCCAGCTTTGACCGTTCACATACATGACGGTTTCAATACCTCTTGCTTTTCCTCGTACTTTTATTGATGGTCTCCATTTGTGATTCAACACATTATCAGAGATGATAATTCCTTCCTGGAGTCCTTTAAATTTTGGTGTGTACGATGATGGCAGTATGAATATAATCAAACGGGTCAAGCCTTCAAGCAGCAAAAAAAAGCTCATGAAGACAATCATGGAAAAAATTAAAAGACGAAGTTTGGTTTGTTTTTTAGACATTTTATTATCGAAGCGCTCAAGATTTAATGTGACAAAATACAAGCGGTTATTAATTATAAAATAAAATAGCCCAATTGTGTAAATTAATTGGGCTACTGGAAAATTCTTTATTATCTAAGTTGCTTTTATTTTATATAAACCTGCGTTAGATTAATAACGGTTTTTCAATTTCCGCCAGTTATAATCCGTATCGTACATCAACCAATCCTGGGTGTAGCCGCCGCTGGTACCGTAGATCCGTTCAACTTCTAGTAACCATGAACCGGCGGCCGGGGCGAACGCATTTGATAACGTTAGGTCCGGAGAATGGAAACATTTTCTTCTTCAAGCTTGCAAACCATACAATCGGCATGTGTTCTGCCATACGATCTCAGCCAGATGCGCCGGATTTTCTTTTTTTACCTCAGCCAGTTTCAGCAATACCGATTTAACGAAGGCGGGCTCATTGCGTCGATGTTGATTTTTCTGCGGTGCCGGGACCAGATAGGGGGCATCGGTTTCCACCAGGAGACGATCCAAAGGAATGATGGGTGCCAGGTTGCGCAAGCGGGCTCCCCGGCCTTTGATCGTTAAAATACCGGTGATTCCGATATAAAGTCCCAGGTCCAGATATTGTTTCAGTTCATTGCCGTCACCACTGAAGCAGTGGACGACACCGCTGAGTTTCTTGGCGGCATGGTCTTTCAACATCGCAAGAAAACGGCCGTTGCTGTCCCGCTCGTGGAAGATAATGGGAAGCTCCAATTGGTCGGCGGTGTCAAGTTGTTTTTCAAACCACATTTCCTGATCTTTGCGGGGCGAGTACATACGGTTATAATCGAGGCCGATTTCACCCCAGGCACGCACCTTCGGATTTGCTGCAAGATCTATCAAATTTTCGATCACGGACTCACGGCAGTTTTTAACATCATGGGGATGGACACCCACTGATGCATAGATCCCCGGATGGGATTCAGCCAGTTTGATGGCTCGGGCCGAGGTTTTGCCATTCACACCCACCGTCATCATACGGGCGACACCGGCACTTTGCGCCCGCTTGATTACCTTATCAATATCCAGCTTAAAGCTGTTGTCATCGAGATGACAATGACTGTCAAATAGTTTCATTTTTCAAACTTGATATGGCCGCAAAAAGGCACAAAAAACACAAAAATGAATTTTTTGGGTATTTAATTATAATGTGTTGCAATGAATAAAAATCGAAAATCTGACTTTTTACGAGTTCATCTACATTCAACCTCAAAGGCCCAAAATTAAGCCTCCCGTAGAGGGGTCAGTCATTTAAATAAGTAATTGACCGATTTTATGGTCTAATAAACCTTCCAGTGTAACTGGTTTAGAATTTACCTTGACGTTTCCCTGGCATCCAGTAGCCAGCATCCAATAACCTGAATCAAGTATCCAGCACCGAGTATCATTGGTTGTTGAGATTTTCAATATTTTACCTTGATTTAACCCAATTCTTTTGAGAATATTTCATGTTTCAGTAAATCGTTTATGCAAGGTTTTGGTAAACCGTTGTTTGAGAATATAACGGATTGGAGGTTCAACATGTTTAAGATTGTCAAACGGGAAGAGATGTCCGAAGGCAATGTGATACTCAATGAGATCGAAGCCCCGAAGATCGCACGCAAAGCAAAACCCGGTCAGTTTGTGATTCTGAAGGCCAATGAAGATGGAGAGCGCATTCCCTTGACCATGGCCGAAACGGACGTGGAAAAGGGGACCATTACGGTGATATATATGATCGTCGGCAAGTCCACCGCCTTGTTTAAATCCTTGCAGGTGGGGGATGCCTATCAGGATGTTATCGGACCCCTGGGTAAACCAACCCACATTGAAAAGCTGGGCAAGGTTGTATGTGTGGGCGGCGGCACGGGGATCGCTGTTTTGCATCCGATCACCCGGGCCATGAAAGAAGCCGGCAACCACGTCATCAGTATTATCGGAGCCCGCAGCAAAGATCTGCTTATTATGGAAGATCATATGAGGGCCGCTTCCCATGAGCTGCGGATTTGTACGGACGATGGCTCTTACGGACACCATGGATTTGTCACCGAGGTTCTGAAGGAAGTGCTGGAAGCGGAGAAAATCAATCAGGCGGTTGCCATCGGGCCGGTACCGATGATGAAATTTGTGTCTCTGATTACCAAAGATTTCAATGTGCCGACGCTGGTCAGCCTGAACCCCATTATGGTGGATGGCACCGGTATGTGCGGCGGTTGTCGGGTCACGGTGGGAGACAAGACCAAATTTGCCTGTGTGGACGGACCCGAGTTTGACGGACACCAGGTGGACTATGATGAATTAATGCTGCGGCTTCAGGCTTACTGCGAGGATGAACAGGTTTGTTATAATGAATTTTGCATGATGCAGGAGTAAGGGGGGTATAGCCGTCAGGCTGAGAAAATCTGTTGGTAAATTCAGAACTCTTGACGTGTCGTAAATTCGCATGCAACAGAAAGGTCTAAAATTGCGTCAATAAAACTGAATTTGGGCGAATCGTTCTGAATTTTCTTAATTTCAGGTCTCTAACGAATATAAAGGACGTCGATCATACCTTTTTCTGGGTTATCGTTCCATTTATTTTGATAAAATCTGTTGCATCTTGAATTTACGCATATTTTAACTACAAATTTTGTAGGTTCTTTAGATATCAGGGCTTCCCGAGAAGTTTTTCCAATTGGGGTCAGGAGCCCTGAAATTATCCCTTGGCAGGGTTACTCCAAATCCTGGCCTTCCCTCTCTCCGAGCTGTAAGCTCTACGAGCCGGAAGCCGAGCTGGAAGCTGAGTGATGGTTCTACACTATTATTGTTTGCTGGAGGAGTGTATGGCTGACGAAGCAAAGAAAAAAGTAAAAAAAGAGAAGATACCCAGAGTATCGATGCCCGAACAGTCGCCAGCTGTGAGAGCCAAGAATTTTCTTGAGGTACCGACGGGGTACACACCGGAAATGGCCATGCAAGAGGCGGCAAGATGTATCCAATGCAAAAAGCCAGGTTGTGTTTCCGGTTGCCCGGTGGAGATTGATATTCCGGGTTTTATCAAGCATATTAAGGAAGGAGATTTCACCCAGGCCATCCGGCATGTATGGCAGAAAAACAGCCTGCCTGCGGTATGCGGCCGGGTTTGTCCCCAGGAAATTCAATGCGAAGGACGATGTATCATCGGAAAGAAAGATGATCCGGTGGCCATCGGCCACCTTGAACGCTTTGTTGCGGATTGGGAAAGAGAAAACGGCAGCGGTGAGCTGCCCCCAAAAGCCAAACCCACCGGCAAAAAGGTTGCCGTTGTCGGCTCCGGTCCTTCCGGTTTGACTGTTGCCGGCGATTTGATTGTTAAGGGCCATGAAGTCACCGTGATGGAGGCATTTCATAAATCTGGCGGTGTGCTGGTATACGGAATCCCGGAATTCAGGCTACCCAAAGCCATTGTCGCCCAGGAAGTTAACTTTCTAGAGCGATTGGGTGTTAACGTCGAGTGCAATGCCGTGGTGGGAAGAACCGTAACCCTGGATGAGCTTTTTGAAGAAGGATACGAGGCCATTTATATCGGTGTCGGTGCCGGATTGCCGCGGTTTATGAATATTCCGGGTGAAAATTTTATTGGGATTCTTTCCGCCAATGAATATCTGACCCGCGCCAATCTGATGAAGGCTTATTTGTATCCGGAGGTGGACACGCCGATCCCGCGGGCTAAAAATGTTGTCGTGCTGGGGGCCGGTAATGTGGCCATGGATTCCGCCCGGACCGCGATGCGTTTGGGTGCGGAAAAAGTCAGAATCGTATACCGTCGTTCCAGACAGGAGATGCCGGCCAGGATTGCGGAAATCCACCATGCGGAAGAAGAAGGCGTCGAGTTTTTCCTGTTGACCAATCCCACCCGATATCTCGGCGACGAAAAGGGCCGATTGACCGGCATGGAATGTTTGAAGATGGAGCTGGGCGACCCAGACCAATCGGGTCGTCGCCGGCCGGTTCCCATCAAAGGGTCGGAGTTTGAACTGGAATGCGACATGTGTGTTGTGGCGGTCGGTTCCGGTGCCAATCCCCTGCTGACGGAGTCGACGCCGGATCTGAAATTGAACAGATGGGGGTATATCGACGCGGATCCCGAGACCGGTAAGACGTTTAAAAAAGGCGTTTGGGCCGGCGGTGACATTGTGACCGGCGCGGCCACGGTAATTTTGGCCATGGGGGCCGGCCGCAAAGCGTCTGATTCGATCCATGAATATTTGATGCGGGGCTGGTGAGCAAACAGAAGTCAGATGTTAGATAACAGAAGACAGATGACAGAAACCAGAGGGCGAAGGGCAGAGCGCATTGGGCATGGTGCATGGAGTATAGGGCAAAGAGCATGTTGCACAGGGTAAGAGAATTCGGAAGTTGAAGCCGGATCTACCGTCGTCCGATACGGCAGGGATATGGCGTGGTGAGAATATGGCCGCCGGCCCGGAGGGACTATAGGAGCCTACGTCCCGGAGGGAAATCGGAGACTGGAGGCAGACTTTAAGGGCGAAGACAGCAGACTATTTCAGACCCATAATTTTACCTATCTTATGAGACAGATCTGTCAGATTAAAGGGCTTCTGAATAAAGCCACTGTAGCCGTCGTTTAGAATCGCCTGGGCCTTACCGTTAATACTGTATCCACTGGAAAGCAGCGTTTTTATCGATGGATTGATCTCTTTTAACAGGCTATAGGTTTCCCCACCACTCATTTCCGGCATTATCATCTCCAGGATAACCATATCAATTTTTTTCTGATCTCTTTGGTATATTTCCAGGGCTTTTTTGCCGTTCGACGCCGTGATAACCTGATAACCCACTTTTTCTATCAGATCTTTGCCGATCTTAAGTATCATTTCTTCATCATCCACCAATAATATGACCCCGGAGCCTCTCAGGATTTTTTTGTCTTGTTTTTGCTGCCGGCTGACCGGTTTTTCTGTAACCGGAAGGTAAATGTTAAAGGTCGTACCTTCTCCCTGTTCACTGTCGACACGAATAATGCCACCGTGGTTGTTTATGATTCCATAGGCCGAAGCCAGTCCCAGACCGGTCCCCCGGTCCTTCTCTTTGGTGGTAAAAAACGGATCGAATATCCGTTGCTGGGTCAGCGCATCCATACCGGTGCCAGTATCCGTAATTGATATTTTCACAAATTTACCAGGTGTCACGCCACGGGGATTGACATCACCTTCGTCGAGGATCATATTTTCGGTTTGAATATATAAATGGCCGCCGCCAGGCATGGCCTGCCAGGCATTGACATAAAGATTCAGCAAGACCTGTTCAATTTGGTTCTTGTCAATTGCCACTATCCAAATATAACCGCTCACTTTGTTGCATTGC
>JASFFJ010000130.1:0-13671 GCA_050124355.1 Desulfobacterales bacterium
GGTGTCGGAATTAACCCCTTTTATAAGCCGCCGGCATTGTTCAGCTTTATAGCAACCATCCGTGATCGAATGGATATACGATAACCTTTTCAATTCTTACCCTATCGATGGGAGGTGGCTTATGGGGATAGTTAGACGTCCGATGTATCCAACCGCAATTGGGTGTCCTGACCTTGCAACATTGGGCTGGAATTGACAAAGCCGTTAATTATACCTAGTCTCAAAAAAAGGAGCTAACAAATGAATCAGGAGAAGAGGCAATGGCAGTAAAAGAGCTGTTTCGTTTTCCGGCATCCCGACTGTCACGACGCATTGCATTTTGGGTCTTTATCAGCGTCATCGTGATTGAAACGCTCATTTTTATTCCATCTTATAGAAGCCGTGAAAAAGAACTTTTAACTCAATTAAAAGAAATTTCTTTAGCACGGGTTGCTCTAACAATGAAAATCGCCAAGCCGGACACCTCGGATAACGAGCTTTTCCAGCATGTTAAAACGCTCCAGGATGATAATACGGTCCTCGGAGGGACGCTTCACAGATTAGATGGAAAGAAAATCGGTGCATTCGGTAAAATGCCTGAATTACGAATCGAAAATGTAAAAACTGCCGGTATAATTTTATTGATTTTCTCGTAATATTGACGTAATTCCACTACATATTATGAACAACTGGATACCATTTAGCGACGGAGAATACCTGGTAGAGCAGGCCTTGCTCCTTGCCGTTGAAGACCGTGCAGTTTCTGTTGAAGAGGTCATTGTCGAAATTTATTCCGATCGGCAAGGGCGGCGGTACTTAAAAGGACGGGGCCGTGTTCGTAACATCCTTATGGTCGAGCTTCTGGAAGACAGTGACGATTTGGACTTGCTGCTGGATTTTGGAGAGGAATTCAAATTTCTACTCAAGGAACCGAACCTTCAGGTCGGCAAGGTGTTTTCGCCGGATGTAAAATCAGCGTTGCAGTTTACGCCGCGAATACCCTGGCGTCAAATTCAACAAACCGAATTCGGAGAGATACTGTCCAGACTCCATATCCTCTCGGTTTGAAAATCGAACTAGTGCTGCATGACCGGCCCACTCATAAATTTTGGATTTCGGAATTGAGGTCCGCCTCTCTCCGAGCTGTAGGCTTCGCGCTCTACGAGCCGGAAGCCAGTGAATAATTTTAAAAAAAAATGACAGAGCGGAGCGATACAACCAATCTGCAATCCCAAATCTAAATTGCTCCCCTCAAAAAATCTTGATAACAGATTGCCGGTGTTTCTCAGAAACGCTTACAAAGATTTCAGAATCTGATTTTTCGCTCTCTTATATTCTTCGGACGTAATCAGGTCTTTTTCATACATGCGGGCAAGTTCCGTCAGCTCCCTCATACGGACGGTTTCAGGGGCTTCCAGTTGTAATTTTGCCTCAGACGAATGATCCTCAATCCTTTTTAGATCATCGGATTGGCCGAATTTAAGAGACGCCAGCCCGCTGAGAAAGCTGACCTCAAAACTCCTGCCCCGAAAAAGGGAAGAATTTTCAATATCATGAAACATTTTTTTTCCCTTGGATTTGATGCGCCAGTATATCAGAAAACCTGACAAAATGAAAAGCGCTGCTGTTCCCAGAAGGACCCATAACATATATTCAGTGACACCCCGGAAGAAAATGACCAATAACACCAAACCACCAATGATCAACAGGTGCAGAAATAAAATAAAATGGGTAAGAATTACAGCTTTAAACAGACTCTGACCTTGATTTTTGCTACCATTCACTTGAGTGCTTTCATGCTACAGTACGCCAATTTGAGTTTGTTTTGGCTGTCGTGTCCAGGCCGATATCCAAATGTGTATCCATTCGAAAATTACCTTCTGCCGACTTGCCTTTGGTTTTTTCTTTAACACGCTTGATATACTGTCTGAAATTGGTAATCAGAACATGATCACAAAAATCTTCAAGTTTACTGTTCGTATACCTTTCGAGTGTTTGCCTTATGTATTCATGTTCCTTAAGCGACATGTAATCTTCCTTCTAAAACCCCATCACATCGATGGATTGTCGAAGTCTACGGTCATCAATGGCTTGTTGCCGGCTTCGGCTGTCAATGCCAAAGTCTTCGACCGCTATTTGCGGAAACATATCCCGCTGCACCTGATTGACCTCTCCTGCAATTGGCGTGGAGTAAAAAGCCAATTTCATTTTTCCTTCTTTTTCATTTAGCTTTAACTTAATTCTGGTATCCGCTTGTTTCCAGGAGAAAATCGTCTGCCGATTTTTTGTCTTCAGTATGGTCTTCGGCGATCCAAATTGTTGGGTAAGGCGGTCTTTGGCCCGGTCAAAGACCTCAATTGACTCTACCGCTATATATGCAGCAAAGAATTTATCCTTGAAAAACCCGAAAATGACATCGGCCGTATCAACGCCGAAAACGGTGTAAGACTTTTGTGGGTTCCGATAATAACTGACATCGCCCTTTTTAGTCACCTTGCTGAATCCCGTCAACTCTGAGATATTGGTCCCCCATTTTGTTCCCAGAAAACCTTCCTGCAATTCAGTTCCATGGATAATAGCAGTACTAACAAAAATAAAGACCAAACTATAGACAATCTGCTGAAATTTTCTCATTGCACCTTCCTTGCCTTTGATATGACCCATCGCCACCATCAGGAGTCAATTGGTATGATACTTAAGCCTTAGGTTGTTAAGTGCTGCCAAATACTCTTTTTGATGGACCAGGCCGGTTTGATTTTCGATTTCCATAAAAGAAGATTCGATATAAGGTCTGATATCGATACCTCTTGAATTGAGTTCATCATCATTGGTTTTGTCTAGAATAAGAACACAGTAGTATGTTGTTAAGGTCCTTACCTTTGGATCTCTTCTCAACAAATAACTTCTTCCACCCAAGGTATTCAAAAAAAAACCGCAGTAATCATACATGCTCCTCATTGAGGGGCGGCCTTGCATGCTTGCTTGTCCTTTATCATCCATAGTAAACCAAAGGTAAAAGGTCTGCATAACCGATTCAATTACTTCAGACTCGTTTTGCAGCAATTGCTTGATAAGAAGTACTCTTTTTTTCCCTATGACTCGATAGAAATGGGCTACATTTCGTACGATATTGTACAGTGAGGAGGTTTCGCCGGTTACTATCGGTGGCTTTGAAGACAACTTGTTAAGGGCAATTTGATATTGGCCATAGGTTCCTTCATTAAATTTGAATGATTGAACATATTCCTGATTATCCATATAGCTGAAAAATGCCTCAATACGATTTTCAATCTCAGCAAAGCTAGACTGCTTGTCCCCATCGGGAATGGTCCCTTCCAATTGCTGGGTTGCTTTCCCAATCGCCGGTTGTTCCTCTCCAAAAACCTCTGCCAACTTATCCGGCGGGACATTTTGTCCCTTGACAACCGCCAGCTCTTGCTTGAGGGTGGCGATCTCCTTACGCATTTGTTCCGTTTTGTTCCGCCAGATTTCTTTCTCCTTCTTGACAGTTGCTTCAAGCTTGGTTGCGTGCCAGCCGGCAAACTTGATGTATAGGAAAAAGGCGCTCGCTAAAATCACTACGATGGCAACGATTATTTTGGCCGATCTATCCATATTTAATTGATATGCCTCCGCGTCTTTCAGCGGTGCAACAGATTCAGAGTTCAATTGCGATGTATCGGGATCGCCCTGTCCGTTCAAAGAAATAAACTTTTCAAATCATGTTGATTATTTACAATAAAGCAGAAATGGGCTTAAAAGGCAACAGTGAATGAGGACAAGATAAATGAATGAGGACAAGATAAATTTTAGTACGGCACCACAAGTGGCTTGAAATCTGCAGTGAGATTTGTTTGCAGAGGCCCGGTGATATGTCGTCGGATGTTAATCAGCGGTTCTTTCTGGCAAGATGCTGTGATCAATGTGATCCTTTTTTTCTGTAAGGTAGTCCCAGTATGAAAAATGTCGTGTCCCGATACCGAAGCGACGGCTGTTTGTATTCACCATGAGTTCATGATTATTCAAAAGTAAAGATCTTTCTTCTTGCATGCGCATGTGAGTTGCCATTTCATGATAATCCGACAAATTGTACCTCCCGTGGTGTTGGTAAAGAGTATTAACGCACCTGAACAAGATTGGTTTTCAGGTCTATTTTCAGTTATTTTCGGGTCTTGAATAGACGGTACTGCAAAAAACATGCACATTTTTAATTTTCATTATTACTATTTATATCGAAGTGTTATTGATATCACCCATAGTTGCTTCATACAATATAGGAAAAAAAACACCCAGTTACTTGGGTAATTTATTCCACAAAATGGATAAGGTACGCGATGGATGATTGTGGTGATGCTGATGGTTTGGAAATTCGTTCAGGAGGTCAAATTAGAAATTCGGCAGATTTACTGAAACCCGGGTCTATACTTGTAAAGCGCCTCATTAAAGTGGATGGAAACCAGATTAATTCCGACGGCCTTTGCGAGGTTCCTTCCATCGGTTTTTTCCCATTTCTTCGACATAGTTTACGGCCTGCAGCACTGCATTTAAGCTGAAGACGGGCATTTCTCTATTTGCGCCAACATAATTGGACAAATATTTTTCCGAGCATGTCAGCAACCCTTTGCGCCTGCAGACCAGATATGCAACACATCCGGCCTCAATTTCTTCAGCACTGATAGTTAAGTGCTCTCTTTGCGGCCACCATGCATAGCGATCTATCCCCAAATGTCCGCAAAAGATATGTCCTAGCTCATGGGCAAAGGATGAATACTTTTCTTCCAGGCTCTGCGTCTTGTTCAGATGGATCAAATAGCTGGTGTTTTTTTGAAAGTTTAAATCTTTATACTGTTTTCGCAATGCCGGGGTGATTCGGTCGGCAGTTCCCCCGCCAGCATGGCTCATTGTCGTTTCACAGACGGCTATCCCCTGAAGCGTGCAGTTATGCTGAGTATTTGAATAAATTTTACCTGATAATTGATTTTCAATTTCAACCGACTTCAGCAATTCCGGAGGAACCGGGGCTCCCTCCGTACCTCGGATATCGAAAACAAAGCGGATCGGGGCCATGGGCGCCAGGATTACCAGAGGATGGGCATTTTGACCGGGCTGTCTGCCAAACTTATTTGCCCAAACGCGAGCTGTTGCCACAAAGGTGGCAGACGGATCTTGAATGTATAACAATAAACCATTAAAGGCAGAATAATTTGGAAACTTTGCGATAAAGTCCAGAAGTTTCATAAAATTTTGACTGTTACGGAATCGGGTATTGGCGGCAAACATCTCGTCGACCGGGCTGAGGACAGCATCGAGTTCGGCGATTGTCTTATCCTGCAGACGATTTGGCGGATTGAGCGGACTATTTGGAAATAGGCTCAGCTGCTGGGTCATTATGTGGCCTTTCCATAACTATAAATTATTCGAATCGGCTTAGTTCTCTTTTCCGGTACCAACAAATTAGCATACAATTTTGTTCTGAGTCAATATCTTCAACATATCTAATTCACAAGGATTTTGTCATTAGAAGCTGCAGGTCGTTGATGAATGTTGGACTGAATATCGAATTCCAATATGACTTGCCAAATGTCAAAGACATTCATATATTGGAGCATTACCATGAAGGCTATACTAAATGAAGGGAGAGCTGCCATGGAGTTTGAACGGTACTATCTTGATTTATTTGAAATGCTGAATAAAAGCTGTAAAAAAATTGCATCCGGCAACTATGACCAGGCGGATTCAGATCGCCTGTTTGAACTGGCAAAAAAAGGCAGATATCCGGGTATCCTTAATGAATTGGCCGAGTCGTTCGGTATGATGATGGTTAAAGTAGAGGCCAGGGAATTTAGCTTGAAACAAATTATTGAGGAGCTGGAAGAAACCAAAGCAAGTCTAAAGGAGGGTGCCGGCGGGACTGGCGAGGTCTAAAAGTGCGGGCATTCAAACAAAAAATCATTCAAATTCGGTATATTTAACCGCACTGCCCTTAGCTATTTCTACCGGGTATTTCCTTTCATTGATCCTCATTTTATCCAAGGCTGCCTGGACAGGATCGATCCCCAGCCGGTCAGCAAGTCGGGTCAAATAGATCATGACATCCCCGATTTCTTCTTTGACCCTCTTAATTTTATCGGCAGGCAGGGCATCGCTTTCTTCCGCCGTCAACCACTGAAAATGTTCCACCACTTCCGCCACTTCAACACTTAATGCCATGGCAAGGTTTTTGGGTGAGTGAAATTGCTCCCAATCTCTTTTTTGAGCAAATGCTCGAATGTTGATTATCAGTTCGTTCAACAGATTAGCCCCCATCTACTTCATATTCTCAAAAAAATGGGCGGTGTGATTTTTGTACTGTTGCGCCACCTCTTTGTTGTAGACGACAAACATATCCTCGTCCATCGCGGTAATGTGTCTATTCGGTCGGCTGAAAATTTGAAACGTCCGATTTATGATCTCGTCCGCTGAGATGATGTGCTGGTTGTAGCCGGTTAGATAATGCAGATCGACCGGACGTTCTGATTTGCCCCATGTCAATGTTCTTAAATAATCTCTGATGTCATCGATTTTTTCCTTGATCACCTGCGCCGGCGTTTTGGAAAAATCCTGATTAAAGGCTGTGAAATAAATATTCGTCGGAAAGATGGGTTGCATCGAGAGCATGTTCTGGTAGGATTCATCGGCATATTTATAGGCAGCGCTTTTTATTTTCCGGCCGACGAAGCCGTCTTTCAGATCGGAGGTGTCTATTTTACGGGGGGTGCCGAATTTTATGGACAAATTACTTTTTTCTTTGTCGCAATAAAATTCGTTCACGATATAACCCAGATCCTTTAAATAGATATCCCTTTTAGATTCCCCGGATTCATAAAGGCGGGCTAATTCACCAAAATTTTCATCTTCCAGAATCCTCTCGTAGGCAATGTTTACATCGACAATATAGACATCAACATCGGCCTGCAGGGCCGCCTCGATGTCCATTTGAAATGGAAGATGATGAAATCCGTCAATTCTTCCGGTATAACTTCGCCCGGTTTTGGTGCCATCTTTTTTCAAAAGATTCAGCAAGCCCATCTTCATCGAGGAGTATCCGGGAAATGTGACATACATCTCCTTTTCTTCTACCAGGCGGTACCGATAAGCGCGGGTTAACGAGATAATTTCTTTCCTGCCGATTGCAACTTCGCTCCCGTCGGGTTGCTTAATGCTTAAAGGTTCCCTGAACACCTTAAACGCACCTCTGCTGGAGAGGTATTGATTGATACTCATCCGATGGTTCTCAACAAAGCCTTTAAACTGCTTCATGACATAGCGCGGAAGCACATCATTAAAGATATCGATATCGTCGATAAATAGATTGGCCCCCCCCTCCACAAGCACTTTCATGTTGTTTTCCCTGAACAGAATGGAGAGTAGAATGAAATCAGCTTCACTGAGATGGTTTGGTTTGAATGTAATCGCACAGTCCGGATTTACTTCTTTTATGCGCTTTATGCCGTCAAGACCGATGACGCGGGTCGTAAAGGTGTTGCCGCGGGCTAGTTGATATATGGCCAATTCCATCGGACTGATTTCCTGCCACTCATGTTGGATGAGGTGAAACAGGGATTCCATTTTTTCTATTTGCTGCTTTTTCATGGCGTAAAACCTGAATTTCAGGCAAAATCGATGTACTTATCTAAAAGATCACCCAAACTTTTTAAATGGGATTTTTCTTCATTTGCCATATCCAAAAAGAGATTCTTTACCGCAGGATCTTCACTTCTTTGTGCATATCGCATATAAAGATCCATCGCCTGGGCTTCGAGCGTCATCGCAAAATCCAGCACCCTTGCCGCTGTTTTAAAGGTCTTCCTGCTTTGTTCCAACAGTTTATCCAGGTCAAATCCGCCTTCGACCAACTCGGAAGCGACATTGTTTTCAAAGGCTTCCATATCCACCGTAGTCGGGTCAATCGTAAGGTAGACATCAAACAATCTCTGTTTGTGCTTTACTTCGATATCAGCCAATTTAGTGAGTATTGAGACAATCTTGGGATCGATTGCCAGCTCGGCCGACATTGAATAAAATTTTCGCAGCCCTTCTTCCAGTCCGTAGGCCAGGTAAATGACTTCCCGGGACGTTTCATTGCCCTTTAATAGCACCATTCCCATTTCAGCCGGCCCTGCTGCGGCATGCCCCTGCCAGGCTGCAAGGCCGCCTTTTAAGTTATATACTTGTTTGAATCCTCTGCCGGTTAAGATCTGTGCAGCAGCACGGCTGCGTCTGCCGGCTGCTCAATAGGCGATAATCGGTTTTTGCGCATCCAATTCCGACAGCCTGTCGTCAAGAACCGGCAGGGGAAGTAGTTTACTACCGGGGATACGTGTACTCTCATATTCAGAGGGTTGACGTACATCCAGCAGGGTAAAAGCACCCTCTTTATTTGAATCGATAAATTCCTGCAACTGAGTGGTATTCATATTGTTAACCGGAAAAAATAAATCTCGAATTCCCATTTTCTTGATTCCTTTTTTATTATTACCTGGATTTTGCACGAGTCGGAGGCTTTCATAGGCAAGACGTCTAAGGGTGACGTCGTAGTTCTTTACTTCAAACCCTTAGCAACGCAGCATATGAAAGCCTCCGGCTCGCCCAAAGGGTGAAAATTAATGAGACAATATCCATCGTCATTCTTTTTACCTATTGCGTATCATTCTTTACTTCCCAAATTATTTTAACCTTTTGTTATTAAATATTATTCAATTTTTTTGTATTAATTTTCATGCAACATTCAGGTATTATCGAGTAGCGGGGTCTTTCGACGAATCATCTAAAATAGTTATTTTGTATCTTCTATCGTTGAGCCGAAGGTATAATCGCCCCTCGTCATCTTCTAAAAGCGGTGATATTTTTAACAACCCGTTTTCGACAAACTTGATGGTTTCATCGCCCACTCGCATGTAGAGGTTGTCATCTTTCACAAAAAGCCTTTCCGGGTCCAGGACGATCTTCTTCTTGGTGTTCAATATCAGTGTGATATGGCCTTGCCGGATCACGTCAAAAACGAACAAAGCCTGATCCTCATAGGGGAAATAAACTTTTTCTCTAAAATTTCCATTTATCTGGGAAAGATAGTAACCGCCCTGATCCCGATTGATACAGGAGTGAAAATAATCGATGATTTTTTGATGCTCGAATTTCCCATTTGCATTGCGCCAGCAGCCGTGCTTGTCGAGCCAGAATACGGCATCCTCTTTGGCAATTACTTTTTCTTTGATCTTATTCACCATTCAATTTTCTGAGGCATACAGTCCGGTAATATGCTCCCGGATGGTTGCTGATCAATTGCGGGTCAGGCTGGAATCTAATGGTCCTCCCGATGCCTGCCGACCGAATTCTGCGGCTATCCTGTTTTCTCCAGATGGGTTGGTGTATTCATCATTGAGCTTCTGGATGTAGGCGTTGCTGTCATCCAGTACTTTTTCCAGCCTTGCTGTCGTTTTTTTTCCCCATCCTGCAGGATTCGGCAAAAAAATACTGCGCCACCAGCGGCGGCTTTTGCGAAAGGCGCGTTGGTAGTTTGGATGAAGCTCTGGATTTTTGACCTCCGCCATCAGTTTTTTGATGATATTTGCAGCCGCCCTTCGCCGAATGCTGAAGTGGCCATAACCGGCGGCAACCACCAGTATTCCGAGGATGCTATATTTTAGATAATTATTCTCTGATAACAAATCCCAAAGTGGCAGTCTTAACGATAGTCCTTCCCAATAGCCGCCCCAAATGGTCAATATCATAAAGATCACAACAAGGGCGCCCCCTATCAGCCCTTCCATCCACAGTATTTTGCGACGCCATTGGTCGACAAAACGCAGCAGGATGGGTACCACATCCTGCTTCATCATCCGGGAGGTTTGTTCCAGCATCCCCACAATGCGATAGGCTCGCTCAACACCCACCTGCTCAATGCGGTTATAGATTGCACTGGCGTCGGCGTTGCTTTTGCTCTCAAAACGAGCCCGGACATCTTCGTCTTCAAACGGAACTGCAGCTTCCTGGTTGTAGATGGCGTAAGAGGACCCCGCCGTTAATCCATATTGCGCCAGAGCCCGCTGCCAGGCAGCATAGACCTCCTCCAGGTTGTCCTCTTTGGCGGTTACATCAATCTGGTTGAGTATGTATAAAAATTTGTTCGAATCCCGCCGGTTTACGGTCGCTTTGACCAGATGTTGCAGGGTATCGCGCATTGACCCGGTTTCCGGATGCCGGGCATCGAAAAAAACCAGCACCAAATCCGATAGTTCAATGATGTGATCCGTAATCCGCAAGGTGGAAGTCCGTTGATCATCGGCATCAAACCCGGGGGAATCAATCAGAATTTTACCGCGCAGGGATTCGCTGGGACAGGTCTTTAATTGCAGATAGGCATCGATATGTTCGCCCTGACCGACGGCCACTTCTTCGATGGCCTGACTGACTTTATACAGCGGGAAACGTGGGTCCGCATCCAGTGCCAGGCCCGGCAGCACGCGTTCTTTATTGTCTCTGGTGTAACAAATGACACTGAATTTATCATCGACAGCCTGTATGCCTGTCGCCTGTAGATTATACCGAAGAAAATGATTGATGAAGGTCGATTTACCGGCTGAATAGATACCTAATATTGATATAAGCGGCCACCAGGGTGTGCTGGTTGCATGGGATTCCTCACGATGAAAAAATCCGATCCGACGACTGATTCGATCCAGCTCTCGAAAGTTATGTACCACATCCGAAAGGATCGGATTTTCCTGTTTCAGGTGTTTTTCCAGTTTTCGCAACCGCTGGCTGATCTTGCTTTCCTTAAACATCATTTCTGCTCCGATTTTTGGGTTGAGGCCGCGGAATCAAATCATTTTTACAAAAATATTAATGGTTTTCAAGCCGAATCTTTAATTAAAATGGATAAATCTTGACTTTACATTCAATTTTCGACTACTTTTGAGCTAATATAGGTTTAACCCGATACTCAAGGAGATAGGTCTTGTTTTCAGCAAATGAATTATTGGATTTGGCCATCAAGTTGGAAAAAAACGGTGAGGCAGTCTACCGCGACGCCATTGATAAGATCTCAAATCCTGGACTTGTTGTATTGCTCGAATGGATGGCTGATGAAGAAGCGAAACACGCCAACTGGTTTGCCGAGTTGAAACTGAAGCTTGATCAAGAGGGCGTTAATCCGTTTATGGAAAAGATGAGCCGAGAACTTTTTAACGATCTTTTGGGAGACAAAAACTTTTCCCTCAAAGATGTCGATTTTTCTTCCGTCAGCGACATTGAGGAATTGATTTCTATATTTATTGAATTTGAAAAAGATTCAATACGATTTTATGAAATACTTGAACCCTTTATCGAAGATCCCCTTAGTTTAGATAGCTTAAAAGAGATTATTGACGAAGAGAATCGCCACATCAATCGATTGCTGGAATTAATGGGACGTCAGGAAGTGCTTACGACACTCAGTGAATAGTACAAATTTGGCACATTATTACCAAATCAAAATATTGTAATGTAATATCAGTTTGTAGTAAGTCTGATTAAGAAAATGAGCTAAAATTTAAAATGAACTAAAATGAGCTAAAATTGTGGTATTCTGTTAATTTTTTAAAAAAAGATAACGCGTAGCGTTTCCTTAATTTTAGGCAATTTAGTTCATTTTAGGCATTCGTTTATCCCACTATTCTGGCTCCATATAGCCGGGACCGAAGATCTTTCGGCCGATTGAAATCCTCAAATCTTTCTCCGGCCATTCACTTTGGGAACCAGGCCAATAAATCCCATCCCAGACCACCCGATCCAAGCCATCATCTTTTCTACACTTTAGGCAAATGAGAGATGACGACCTCTTTTTGACCGGTTGGCTGGAAATATGTTGCAGGGTTCCGGCCGGATCTCCCCCCGCTGACGTCCCACAGAGCAATGCACAACCGCAATCCAATACCTTATAAGCGACTCCGATCGCGTCGGGGTGCTCGAATAGGATATTTCGACAGGCCTCATTGAAGGGAGAAACCTGATTTTTTTTAATATCTTCCATGGTGTGGTAAGTTGAAAGTCCCCATCAGGGTTTCTATATATTACATAAAGTAGTTTTTCGTGGTTTTCAACAACAAATCCCCTGGCGTCGATATTATATTTTTTGAGTTACTATTGTTTCAGCTCTTAACACACCCTCTTTTTTGAAGTCAACGATTATGCTACTTTGTCTAATTTTCCAGACACCTGTCTACGATCCCATCTGAAGCGAAGCGTAAGCGGGGAGACCATATTCGCACAACAAAATAGGAATGTTATCGCATTTTAATAGAAAAGACGGAGCGAAACCTCCTCTCTCTCCGAGCTGTAGGCTCTGCGAGCCGGAAGCCGGCCTGTAAGCCTATGAAGAGCCTACTGGCTGGCCTCCGGCTCGTAGCGGCACGATCCTACGCCTTGGAGAGAAGCAGGCTCGTAGGGGTTGTAACGCCTACGCCTCGGCCTCCGGCCCATAGGGCATAAGACCTGCGCCCCGGTGGGAGAGCGATACTGCAAATCTTTCCGCCTAAGGCGGATCAATCTTCAATATTCAATTCCGGCTTGTCCGGATTAGGGTGGTATTGATTTATTCAGCCCGGTTGGATAAATAAACTCTAAATAATCGAAGGAGGAGCTATATATGACTACCTGGAAAGAGTATTTGCAAAAAAACGCAACCGGATTTCTTGAAGATCTCATTGAGTTTTGTTGTATCCCCAGTATCTCAAGTCTGCCGGAGCACACGGATGACGTCAAGCAGGCCGCTGCCTGGGTGGCCGAACGGCTGAAAATTGCTGGTATTGAAGATGTTCAGATTTTGTCCACCAAAGATGGCGGTCACCCCGTTGTATATGGTCACTGGATGAATGGATTAGACAAGCCCACCGTCCTGATCTACGGTCATTTCGACACCCAGCCGGTCGATCCGCTCGAACGCTGGACCCGACCCCCGTTTGAGCCCGCTGTCAACGATGGACGCCTTTATGCCCGCGGGGCTTCCGATGATAAAGGCAATATGCTCATCCCGATTCTTGCAGCCGAAGCCATGCTGAAAACACAGAACAGCTTGCCCGTAAATGTCAAATTTTTTTTTGAGGGTCAAGAGGAGATCGGCAGCCCCCAGTTGCCTGATTTTATTTCCAGTCACGCTGATATGCTGGCATGTGACTTGGTGCTCAGTGCCGACGGCGGGCAATGGGAAGACAATCAGCCTGCAGTGATCCTTGGGCGCAGAGGACTTTGCGGTTTGCAAATCAATATTCGAAGTGCCGACGGTGATGTTCATTCCGGCACCTACGGCGGCACATTTCTAAACCCCATTCATGCCTTGACGCAGCTGCTGGCTTCGATGCACAGCCCCGATGGCAAAATTTTAATTGACGGCTTTTATGACGCCGTGATGTCCCTATCTAACAGGGAACGAGCTCAGATCGCAAAGATTCCTTTTCATGAAAACCATTACAAGGCTGGCCTCGGCGTTGGGCAATTGTTTGGCGAGCCTGGATATTCAACTTATGAGCGGGCCTGGATACGTCCCACATTGGAGATCAACGGTATCTGGGGGGGCTTTCAGGGAGAAGGCGTCAAGACTGTCATACCGAGCAGCGCCCATGCCAAGATTACCTGTCGTTTGGTGCCGGACCAGGTCCCTGATAAAATAGTAGAATT
>JASFFJ010000131.1:0-13668 GCA_050124355.1 Desulfobacterales bacterium
ATCGTCGGGGATTTTATCAAAGATCCTGAGGTTATTAAAAATTTCTGGCATCTTTCTGACAAAGACTACACAACGGCATTGCATTCGGTCAATGTCATGGCACTTGCCCTCCGCTATGCCATTTCTCTGGAATTCAATAAATCCGACATAAGGCTTTTAGGATTATGTGGGTTGCTGCACGATGTCGGTAAGACCAAAACCGACGACGATATTCTAACTGCAACAAGAAAATTAAGCAATGAAGAATTTGCCAAGATTAAATTTCATCCTATTCAAGGATATAACCTCTTGAAACGGTGCAAATTTTCAAACCCGGAAGTAAAACTCACCGCCCTTCAACATCATGAAAGACTAGATGGCAGCGGATACCCCAATGGATTGACGCAGATATCAGAATTTGCTCAGATAATTAGTATATTAGACTGCTTCGAAGCCTTAACAAATGACGATAGACCCTACCGGGATTCAATGATTCCCTATAATGCGTTGGATTTAATAAAAAATGAAGTTCTTACCGGAAAATTCAACAAAAATATCTACGCAAAGTTCATACATAGTCTGTCGTAACTTCAAATACTGCCAATTCAGAATCAGCCGGATGCATTGATCAGGGTAATCTGATCGTTCAACGTCCAAAAATCGTAAATAATCCCGATGCCAACCAACCCGCCACTCAACAGATACAGAATACCGGTTATCCATTTTCCCATGTACATGCGATGAATTCCGAAAAGTCCTAAAAACGTCAACAGAATCCAGGCGAGGTTATAGTCCACCTTCCCGGCCTTAAATCTCAAATCCGCCTGACGGTTCATGGATGGGATTAGAAAAAGGTCTACAATCCAGCCGATAAATAACAACCCCAGCGTAAAAAAATAAATGGTACCGGATATGGGCTTACCGTAATAAAACCGGTGGGCGCCGGTAAATCCAAACACCCATAAAACATATCCGATCGTTTTTCTGTGTGTAACGTAGTCGTTGGCCAATGTTTGACCTCCTTTGTAATTTTTTCAAGTAGAAAGACAGAGCGAGCAAACTTCCCTATAATGTCCTGTGGCGACGACGGTTGAAAACGATTTCATCATTTACTATTCATTATTCGTCAGTTGTCGTTTGTCATTCATCATTCGTCGTACCAATTTCCCAGCGCCTTTTCCTATAGGATATGCCCTATGCCCTCTGCGTCCTAAGCTCGCAACCCGCGACGCGCAACTTAACACGCACAGACTGCAAATCGTCTCAGTAAGGGGTTCAATCCCAAATCGAAAAACCCGCAACCCTTCATTCGTCTTCCCTACCCGCCAGTTTCAGACGCACAAATAACCAGGGGGCTCCGAAACCACCCCATAATCCGACCAGGAAGTACCGAATAAATCGAGATATGGCAGCCGGTTCCATGGCGGAGAATGCGATTCGCAATCCTCCCCATAGACCGAAAAGGATACAGACTCCCAGCAAGTAGCGGCCAGCCCGTTTCCAGAATACACCATCAGCGCTGAACCGCACAAATCGCCGCTCCAATACAAGGCCGGTTGCGATCCCCATAAACGCCGCAATCATGGAAAGGACATAACGATTACCTGTCGGATTCAGAAAAATCAGTAGGGCCGGCAACACAAGTGAAAGCCCTAACTGCCAGGCAAATCCTTTTTGAACCAGCCATTTTTCCAATCGAGGAGCCACCCAAAGAAATAACATCAAAATCAGAACGCCAAGCAGGTAACCGCCGAGAAGATCAGTTGGAAAGTGAACGCCCAGATAAATTCTCGATAGCGGAATGCCGATCATCAGAAACCCGGCCACACACCAGCCGATCACCTTCCCGCGCCACGCGGCCAGATATCCCCAGACGACCACAGCGTTCTGCGTGTGTCCGCTGGGCAGCCCGCCGCCACCGGCATGTCCAAGCGGCTTGACCCGTGGATCATAATTAAAGGGTCGGGGTTGATCTGCAATCACCTTGGCGACAGCGTTGATATAGGAAGAAAACAATAGCAAGATAAACAGCCCGGTACCGGTTCGGCGATCGATGCTCCAATAGATCAGCGGCATGAGCAACATGTAAAATTCTATATTTCCCATAAATGTCAATGTCTTAAACGGAAAATCAAGCGTAGGACTGAACTGCTGAAACCACAAAACCACGTCAATCCCCCAATCTAATAGGCCGTCCACAAATCATCTCCTGACTTAGGCTAACTTTTTTCGTTTAAACTGGTTACTCTCCTCCGGCGGGTAAACTTTTCAGATCAACGGCGGGGCTGACACCTGACACCTTATGCTCCTACAATATTCAATCTAAAATCAAAATTATTCAATCATTGGTGGCATCCAGTCGGCAATTGAATTGGCATAATAGGTTAGAATATCATCCTCACCGGGGGCGGCTCGGTAGACGCCGTCAGATTCAACCACCAGCCTTCTAATTCTCATCATCTCAAGCGCGTTTAAAATGGTCTCTACCCGGCTCCTAGGAGAATTCTTTCGATTAAAAAGCCTTAGACACAATTTCTAAAAAACCGGTGATAAAGACCGGATTTTTTTATAGATGCAAATTGGGCAATGATTTAACTGTTGCGCTATAACTGTCCATGATGGTATTTATATGAATTGACGTTTAAAATTCATAAAAAACACCTTACGAATTTTGAAACAAAAAAATATACCATTTCGAAGGGATTTTCAATTAGTAGATTCGATATTCCGACCTCTTGGGGAGCAAAGGCATCTTCCATGCGCCGATCCGGCATGAAATTCCCGACGTACATTTTAATTGCCGCGCTGCTGGCTTTATGTGCCTGCGACTCCCAACATCCCATGCCCGATTACGATAAACAGGCGGCTTGGAACGTTTTGGGACTCGACGTTTCCCAGGAGGTTTTCGATCAAAACCTCAGGTCTCTCGACAACGTTATTCTCGATCCGCCGCCCGAATGGGGCAAGGATTACGAGCCCACGTTTCCGCCCGACGTTTCCTTCAATCCGGCTGAGTGGCTGACCAATGATCCCGGACCCTCGGTGGCCGTGTCCGATGCACCCAAAGGGGGGGTTCTGCGGCTTTCAATTTCTAGCTATCCGCCAACGATCAGGACCGAGGGGCCCAATTCAAGGCTTGCGACCCTTTCGACCATCCATGGCCTCATTTACGAATCCCTCATGGGGTACGACCAAACAGTTGGAGACTATGTTCCAGGACTCGCATCTCACTGGCAGGTGGACGACGATCGTCAAACCTTTCGCTTTCGGATCGACCCCAAAGCCCGTTGGGCTGATGGTCGACCGGTGACGGCCGATGACGTCGCCGCCACTTTCGAGCACTACAAAAATCCCGACCGCAAGGATCCATCGGTTTCCCAGTATTACAACGAGCTCATCGAACAGGTCAAGGTTATCGATCGCCTGACAGTTGAGGTCCGATCCAAGGAGCCCCGCTGGCAGAGCCTGCTGACGATTTCGGGGAGCAACATATACCCGGCCGCCTACATCCGTATGGACGGCGAGACCTATGTGAACGAATGGAACTGGAAGCTTCCGCCCGGAACGGGCCCCTACGAGCTGAAAAGCGAGGATATCAAGAAGGGCCAATCGATCACGGTTAGACGGCGGAAAGATTACTGGGACGAGGACAATCCAAACTTTCAGGGCCTTTATAATTTTGGCGCGATCCGCTGGGAGGTCATTCGCGACGAGGAGCTCACCTATCAAAAGTTCTTGGCCGGCGAGTTGGACTTTTACCGGGTGTCTCGAGCCCAAAGATGGGTGGATGAGCTCGACAAGGAAAATTCAATCCAGATGGGCTGGGTTCAAAAGCGCAAGATTTACAATCAAACACCCAACGGCTTCGGCGGGTATTGCTTCAACATGCGCGAATCGCCTTTCAACAGTCTGAACGCCCGTAAGGCCTTCGCCCATTTATTTAACCGGGAGAAGCTGTTCGAGAAGTTTTTCTTTTATCAATATGAATATGTCGACAGCTACTACCCCGGCCAGCCCTGGGCCCGTCCCAATGCAGAGCGCGTGCGCTACGATCCCGGCGAAGCCCGCCGTCTGCTGGCGCTCGACGGATGGGACACGCGTGACGACGAAGGTTATCTCACCAACGCCAAGGGTGAGCGTTTTCCGGTCATCCCCGTGGAGTTTGCATCGCCCACTTTTCAGCGCATTCATGCCGTTGTCGTGGATGACCTTTGGCAGCAGGCCGGGATCAAGATGGAGCTGGATCTCATAGACTATCCGTCGTTGTTGAAGAAAGTCTGGGAATATAAGTACAAGATTACATTCTGGGCATGGACCGCTTCGCTCTTTCCCGAGCCAATTCGAAATTGGCACTCGAAATACGCAGACCAGCCCCAAACGAACAACCTAAACGGCTTTAAAAACGAGGAAGCCGACAAGATAATGGAAGATTACCAGACCGAATTCGACAGCAAGAAGCGCATCAAGATGCTGCAACGCCTGGACGAGCTTCTTTTTGAAACCCACCCTTACGCACTTGGGTGGTTCGCGCCGTATTTCAGGGTCATCTATTGGGATAAGTTCGGTCACCCCCCCGAGTACGCCAGTCGCTTCGCCCGCGACACGAACAACATCATCGCTTATTGGTGGTATGATGAAGCGCGCGATCGCCGAACCCAGGCCAACAAGGCCACCAATACCGCCAACTACCCTGACAAGCCCCTTAACCAGTATGACCCACCCGAGCAGACCTGGTGGAACGAGCATGATCTGCCCATGAACGAGGTCAATCAATGAGCGGCATGAGCGCTTACTTTATCCGGCGCCTTATGCTGGTTCCAATCACGTTTTTCGTGATAACCTTTATGGTTTATGCGATTCTGCGCGTTGTTCCCGGCGGGCCCATCGAGCAGGCCGAAACGGCCATGAAGATGGCCGCCATGCGCGGCGAGGGCGGCGGGGGGTCGTCGGGAGGCGCGGTTTCCGAAGGCGATCTTCAGCTCGATGCCAAGGGTTTGGAGGAGCTTGAGGAGTATTACGCCTTGGACCGCCCTATTCTTGTCGGATACCTGCAGTGGCTGGGCCTTTGGCAAAGGTCTTTCAAGACCCGCGTTCCGGCCGCCACCATGGAAAAATACGCAGAAGCGTTCAAACCACTAAAAGACCTGTTCACAAAGCAAAGGCAGCGGGAAACGGAGCTCGCCGAATTGCTTGCGCCCAAAGGGCACGTTGTCTTTCGAGGCAGACTTTATCGAACGCTTTCAGATGAAGAGACAGAAAAGCTAAAAGCCGACGAAACGAGCTTTTACCGTCGGGCCGAAGCGCTGCGGGGCGGTGGCTACGGCAAGCTCGACGAGCTGCTGGCATTTTTGGAGACCAACGGCCATACCTACGCCAACGGCAAATATTGTGCCGTATTGTCTGAAACCGAGCTGGCTGAAGACAAGCAATACGCCCAAAAGGCACAGAGTTTGATCGCCGCCATTCGTGCGGCGAGCGAAAAACGGGATCAGATAGCCGCCGAACATGGATTTGAAATCAACGAGCTCGGACTCATCTACAAAGTGGACAAACGCTTAAGCGGCATTGTCCAGCTGGACTTTGGCCGATCCTACACCCACAACGAGCCGGTGTTGGGGCTGATAGGCTCGAAGATGGAAATCTCCATTCAATTCGGGCTCATCGGATATCTGCTCACTTGGGTTGTGTGCGTGCCGCTGGGCGTCTATAAAGCCATAAAACACCACAGCTTTTTCGATACCGCTTCGTCCTTTGTCGTCTTTCTCGGCTATTCCATGCCCGGCTTCGTCGTTTGCATGCTCTTGCTGGTCGGTGTGGCGGTAAACGTCGATTGGCTGCCTCTCGGAGGTTACAAGCCCGACAACATCGAGCAACTGACTTATCTAGAAGCACTTTTGGGCCGCGTCCGCCATATGTTGATACCGATTACCGGTTACATGATCGGCTCCTTCGCCACCATGACCATTCTCATGAAAAACAGCCTTCTTGAAAACCTGGGTGCCGATTACGTGCGAACCGCCTTCGCCAAGGGGCTGCCGGAAAAGCGGGTTATTTTCGTCCATGCCCTGCGAAACTCGCTCATCCCCATAACGGCGGGAATCGGCCACGCAGTGGGCATTTTATTCGCCGGATCATTCTTGATAGAAAAAGTCTGCAACATTCCGGGAATGGGACTCATGGGCTACGAGGCGGTGGTGCAGCGCGATTATCCGATTATTCTGGCAACGTTGGTTATCGGGGTGGCGATCAGGCTCTTCGGCAACATTTTGTCCGACATCATTTGGGCGATGATCGACCCCCGCATACGATTCGGAGCGTCGTCATGACCTTTTTATTAAAACTTGCGGAGCTGTTCCTGTTGCTTGCCGTCAGCTACGTGCTGGCTTTTAAGTTGATCCCAAGAATTTTCGTTGGTTTGGGTCGCGTTCTCGGCTTCGCCATGAAGCCGACGCCGCTCACCGAAAAGCGCATTCTGCGGTTCAAGCAGATCAAACGCGGTTACGCCTGCTTCGTGCTGGTGACCATGGCCTCGGTCATGAGTCTGGGGCTGGAACTCTTTGTCAACAACAAACCCATTTATATTCGATACGGCGACAAGGTTCAATTTGCGGCCATCGCCAACTGGGCCAACTTCCTGATTCCCTTCGTTAGATTCAACGACCGGGTGGCGGCCAAAGACTACGGGCTGGACGAGACCGGAGACCTTGACTGCAGGGCGTACGCCACCTGGGTCGGCAACCCCGCCGTCCTCGACACAAAAATAACGAAAATGGAGGAAGACATCGCCAAAGACGAGGCTCGCTTTCGCAAGGTACTCGAAGAGCAGGCCAAGAACAGAGGACTGCTTTACGACCCTGCCCAGCCGCTCCCGGAATCGAAGCTGGCAGAATACGAGAGCATTCGGACGAAGGCCGAGCGGTTGAGAGTCCTCCGTAGTGAGCTCGAAAGCGGCAAAGCTTCCATTTTGATGCCGCCCTTCCCTTACTCACCCAGAGAACAGCTTTTGGAGCTCCCCGGCGCACCACCGCACAAGCCCTTTCAGAAAGGCTTTCCAATTCTTGGCACCGACGAGCAGGGTCGTGAGATCATCTCCCAGCTGCTCTATGGATTTCGCATTTGTTTCGCTTTTGCGCTGTTTGTGGCTTTTACGGGCTATGCCATCGGCGTGCTGGTGGGCGGCGCCATGGGGTATTACGGTGGATGGTTTGATATTTTCGCTCAGCGTCTGATAGAGATCTGGTCTTCCATCCCGTTTCTCTTTACGATGATAATTATCTCCAGTGTCGTCGGTCCTGTTTCCTCGGGCGTCAAATTCGCCATCCTGGCCTTCATGCTGGTGGGGCTGGGAGGATGGACCAGCATAACTTATACCGTGCGCGGCGAGTTTTATCGAGAACGGTCCCGGGATTATGTGCAGGCGGCCCGCGCCCTGGGCGTCAAGGATCTTAAAATTATGGTCCGCCATATTTTGCCCAACTCCCTCGTACCCATCGTGACCTTTTTGCCCTTTGCCGTGGTCGGTTATATGAGCGCGTTGGTTTCCCTGGACTTTTTGGGCTACGGGCTGCCGCCCGGCACACCCTCATGGGGGGCGCTTCTTAGACAGGGGTCGGAAAACATCGTGAATTACCCGCACCTGGTGTACATCCCGGTTCTGGCTTTTGCCGGAACGCTCTTTTGCGTGGTCATGGTGGGCGAAGCCGTGCGCGAGGCTTTCGATCCCAAAAAGTATGCTCGGCTGAGATAAGGAAACGTTAATGAGCACTCCTTTGTTGAAAATAGACGGGTTAAAGACCTATTTCCACACCGAGGACGGTACCGTGCGGGCCGTGGACGGCGTCAGCTTGGCGGTTGAGCGGGGCAGAACCCTTGGCATCGTCGGCGAGTCGGGCTCTGGCAAGTCGGTGACGGCTTACTCGATTCTGAGGCTTTTGCCGGAAAGCGTCGCCGACATCAAAGAAGGCGCCGTTGAATGGAGCGGGGAAAAGGGCCGGGTCGATCTTGTCAAACTTCCCATCGGTGAGATGCCATATTACCGGGGCGGCGACATCGCCATGATCTTCCAAGAACCCATGACAAGCTTGAATCCTGTATTTAAATGCGGCAAGCAGGTGGCTGAATCCATTGTTTATCACAAAGGCGGGAGTTGGGAGGAAGCCTGGCAGCGCGGCATCGAGCTCCTGGACGAGGTCGGAATCCCCATGCCGGCGCGACGCATGAACCAGTATCCCCATGAGCTTTCCGGGGGGATGAAGCAGCGGGTGATGATCGCCATGGCGCTGGCCTGCGATCCCAAGCTCTTGATATGCGACGAGCCCACAACTGCGCTGGACGTCACCATCCAAAAACAGATTCTGGAATTGATAAAGGATCTGCAAAAAGAACGCAACATGGCCGTCCTGTTCATCACCCACGACTTGGCCGTGATCGCGGAGATTACCGACCAGGTTGCTGTGATGTGCCCTGGCGAGACGCTTCGCCATTTTGGCATCGGAACGGGCAAGGACGACGATCCCGAATACGCTCGCGGGGGACACATTGTTGAGCTTGGCAGCGTGGCAGACATCTTCACGAACCCGAAACACCCCTACACCAAGGGGCTGATCGCGTGCCGGCCCAGCCTCAAGACCCGATCCGAGAGACTTCCAACCATTGAAGATTTCTTGCGGGCTGAGTCCCAGGGAATCACGATAAATCCAACGGATCCCGACCTGGAAATCGATTACCCCGGCCGCGCAAAGAAGCGTCGAGAAGATATGGCTGGCTTCGGTGAGCCGCTCCTGGAAATCAAGGGACTCCGCACCTGGTTCCCGATCAGACAAGGCATTTTTCAACGCACGGTGGATTGGGTGAAGGCAGTTGACGGCGTTAATTTGGTTGTGCGGCGAGGAGAGACGCTGGGGCTGGTGGGAGAATCAGGATGCGGTAAGACAACCCTTGGCCGCTCTGTGCTGCACCTGGAAAAGCCCAGAGAAGGAAGCATTCGCTACGACGGTGTGGACTTGGCGACGCTTTCGGGCGAAGAACTTCGCGTGATGCGCCGACGCTTGCAGATCATCTTCCAGGATCCTTACGCCTCTTTGAATCCCAGGATGTCGGTAGAAGAGGCCATCGTGGAGCCCATGGCCGTCCACGGCCTTTACAGGGATGCCAAGGGCCGGCGTGACAAAGCCGCATGGCTGATGGAACGGGTCGGGCTGTCGACGGCTCACCTCAATCGCTACCCTCACGAATTTTCAGGGGGCCAACGCCAGCGAATCGGAGTGGCCCGCACCCTGGCGGTGGAGCCTGACTTCATCGTTTGCGACGAGTCGGTGAGCGCCCTGGATGTCTCCATCCAAGCCGGCGTGATCAACCTGCTGCTCGACCTGCAGGATGAGTTCGGCTTGACCTACATCTTCATCACCCACGACCTGTCGGTGGTGAAATACGTCTCCGACCAGGTGGCCGTCATGTGCGGTAACGCCATTATGGCCGATTTGTTCGACGGAGAAGAGCGTGAGCGGTTGTTAAGGGAGAATCGAGGTGGTCACATTGTGGAGCTCAATACGCCCGAGGAACTCTACCGAAATCCCGAGCATCCCTATACCAAGAGGCTGATAGCGGCGATTCCGACCGGTGACCCTGGGCAGATCAAAAGAAAGCATCTAAATGAGCTCAAATTAGAAATGAGCTAATCCGCCAAACCACCGGCGGACAAGAATGAGCTAAAGTTGTGGTATTCTGTTAATTTTACTAAAAAAATATCGTTGATTAGTTGAATAGTTGATTGGTTAAGTGGGTGTAAATATGGCTTGATCCCAAATTTGCGAAATAATTGGACACCTTGTGCTTCAACAATCGTAATATTATGAAATACTAACTATAATTTACGTAATCAACCATTCAACCGGTAAACTATTCAACCAGGTCTGAAAATAGATCGAGCGTAGCGCTTCCTGAATTTTAGTCATTTTAAGCAATTTAGATCACTTTAGGCATCGATTTATGCTGACCACCCGGCGTATTCTGATATTTGCCCCCGTAGTTTTAATGATTCTGCTGCTCCAGTCGTATTTCTGGGTGCCCACCTATGAACAGCAAACCCGGGGCAATCCAGAACGCTTTAATGAATATATTACTGCATCCATCGGTGATGCCAGCATTTTAAACCCGACACTCTCAGCCGATTCATCCAGCAGTGAAATCGAAAGCAAAGTGTTTGAAAGTCTCATTGACTATGATGAAAATCTGCACTTCAGAGGCCGTTTGGCTGCTTCATGGAAAGTGTCTGAAGAGGCATTTTTCTACGTCAATGAAGCTGTCGACATTCCGCGTCTCGGTCATTCGAACGGCCAGAAGATCGTCGCTTTTCTGCAGGCTGCAAAACAACAAAAGTCCCAGCCGTCCCCAGAACTCAAAGCATCCCTGGACAACATCGCTGAAATTTCCGTGATATCCCCCTCGAATTATTCAACCGAAAGGCAGTTGGAAGATTCGACTGGCAATAAGAAGGCGATAAAAATCGATATTAGCGCACCGGCGGGAATTAAACTGATTCTGAAACAGGTGGATCAGGATCTATTTAGAAACCTGGTTGACCTACTTGGTGAGGATTATTTTAAAAGTTTTAATGGTAAAAAATACCTGAAGACCAGCCCGCCCGTTGAAACCGATCAACTGGCGGCCTATGCCGCGGAACTGCTTCCAGCGGTGGAACATAATCCCATCATCGAATTTTACCTGCGCCCCAATGTTAAATTTCATGATGGCCATGTTTTCGATGCCGGAGATGTCAAATTTACCTATGATGCCATTCTCAACCCGAAAAATCTTTCGCCGCGCATTTCGGGTTATGAACCCATCAAAACTGTTGAGGTCATCGATCCGCAAACGGTTCGTATTGTCTATAAGCGGCTATATTCCCCGGCCCTCAGCACTTGGGCCGTAATGGGCATCCTGCCCGAACATCTTCTCAACGCTGCAGCTCTGAATGAAGAAGCCCAGGGGCTTGGCAAAGATCCGCAGGCGTTTTCAATGCGCCAAAGTACCTTCAACCGCAATCCCATCGGCTGCGGCCCTTTTATGTTTCGAGAATGGAAAACTGATCAATACATTCAGCTGGATCGCTTTGATGAATACTGGGAGGGACCGCCAAATTACAAGACATTTTTCTACCGAATTATACCCGATCTTTTAACCCAGGAAATGGAATTTTATGCCGGCACCCTGGATGTTTACGGCGGCGGCCGTCCGCCCGGCGGAATTCCCCCCCACCAGATTGAGCGTTTTCAAAATGATCCACGCTATCACCTTATTTCCGACACTGCCTTCGGCTTCAGCTATATCGGTTACAATATGCGCAGAAAACCATTCGATGATATCCACGTTCGCAAAGCCCTGACCATGGCCATCGATGTGAACAAAATCATTGAGTACGTGCTTTATGGCCAGGGGGAACGGATCACCGGTCCTTTTGTCAAACAAACCGACTATTACAACCATCAGATTGCCCCGCCTCCCTATGATCCGGCCGGGGCTTTGAAATTGCTTGCCGAAGCAGGCTGGAGCCGCAATCAAGACGGCTGGCTTGAAAAGGACGGCAAGCGCTTTGAATTTACCCTGATTACCAACAACGGCAATGACCGCAGAAAGTCGATTCTGGCCATCGCCCAGGATGCCTGGAAGCAAATCGGAATCGATGTTCGCACCGATCTGCTGGAATGGTCGGTATTTATCGAAGAGCGCGTCGATAAAGCGGATTTTGACGCTGTCGTCCTGGGATGGGTGATGTCGGTAGATCCCGACCTGTACCAGATTTGGCATTCGAGCCAGACCAATCCCTACCAGCTGAACTTCGTAGGCTTTAAAAATCAGGAGGCGGACGATCTGATTATCAAAATCAGACAGGAATACAACCATGACAAACGGGTCCGGTACTGTCACCAGCTGCATGAAATCATCGCCCGGGAACAGCCCTATAATTTCCTGTTCGTGCGCAAGTGGACCACGGTAATAGATAAACGAATTGTCGTCAAAGATGTCAATAACCAGGGGGAAGTCATATATCAAAAGATTTCCCCCACCCGCACGGGGATGTATGATTATTATTTTAACAAGTGGGTGAAGCTTTCTCGGGCGCCCCGGTTTGAACCGTGACATGGGGCAATTGAAGATTGAAGATTGAAGATTGAAGATTTGTGGTAATTGCTTTGCTCTGTCTTTTTTAAACGGCTCTCAGCCGCGATAGAGCTTGGCAGTAAGGTGCGAATGCGATATTTTTGCTAAAAAATTGCTGAAACACAAATGAAACTCCCCACGGTAAGTCGCGGGATATCGCCCAGCTGATTTCGCCGATTTTATCGCAGCAAGCTGCATGGATTTAGACCATAAAGGAAATACAATCGATAGTATTCCTTAAATCTTCAATCTTCAATCTTCAATCTTCATTTTTCAATTGATATGGTTTTCATGAATATTCAACAAATTATTGCCATTTCCAGTATAACCCGATAAGGACGAGCCGCATGATCGCCTTCATGGCCCGCAGCGCCATTCAAAAACTAATCACCCTCTTTTTTGTGGCAGTGATATCTTTTTTGATCATTCATCTGGCACCCGGTGAGCCCAGTCAGGTGGATCCGCTCAATCCCAAATTTACACCTGAGATGGTGGAGCGCTTCCGCACGGAATTTCACTTGGACAAGCCCCTGTACGTGCAATTCATCTATTTTTACCGTGATCTTTTTAGCGGTCGAACATTGTCCTGGAAAGACAATCAATCTGTTCTGAAAAAAATCTGGCAACGCTTTATAAACAGTCTACCGCTGTTCATCGTGGGAACGATTCTGACCTGGACCATTTCATTTCCCATCGGTATCCGCTCGGCCATTTTCCGCGGTGGGGTGTATGATCGCAGTGCCACGTTTTTCGCCTATCTTTTGATTTCAATTCCCGGTTTCTTTTTCGCCTATATTCTGATCATCTTCGTGGTATCGAAATTCCAGGTACCGGTCATCGGCATGGAAACCTTCGGTACGGCCGGTACATCCTGGATTCAGATGATAATGGACCGGATCTGGCACCTGCTGCTTCCCTCTCTGCTGGGCGCCACCGGCGGCATTGCAGTGCTCTCCAGATATGTCAGAAGTCAAATGCTTGAAGTCGAAGGCCAGGATTACGTGCGCACCGCCAAAGCCAAAGGACTCAGCCCGGAACAGGTACATTACAAACACGCCCTGCGCAATGCCCTGCTGCCGTTTGTGACCATGTTCGGTTTGATATTGCCGGGCTTAATCGGCGGATCGGTCATCATTGAGTCGATTTTTTCATGGCCCGGTATCGGCCGCATGGCGTTTGAGGCCATTCTGGCCCGGGATTATCCCATTATTTTAACCGTCAATTTCGTCTCAGCGGTGCTGGTATTGGCCGGCACCTTTATTTCGGACCTTTTATACATGGTAGTAGATCCGAGAATACGGTTATGACAAATGTCGAATGTCAATTGACGAATGTCGAATTAAGGAATTCTTTCTATTTAATTTGTTAAAAAGAGCAGAGCGAAGCGACATCCACCATTCGTCCTTCGTCAATCGTCAATCGTCATTCGTCATTCCAAACAGGTATTCAAGCATGGCAAGTGGCTCACAAAATCAACAAAAAAACGATAGCCCCGAGATGACTGTTGAACCGCTCTATGAACCCCTGTCA
>JASFFJ010000132.1:0-13591 GCA_050124355.1 Desulfobacterales bacterium
CCCAGTGTCGAGGATATGAACGTTGGCACCGTCGGCGCCCGGGTGAAGTTCTGATGGGAATTTACAACAAACATAGCCGAAAGATTCGGTGGACGGCGATCTTGCTGTTGACCGTGGTTGTCATGGCCGGCTGCGCCGGAATCCAGCCTTACGAGCCGCGCAACAATCGGGAGGAGGGGCCTGAAAAAGGCCTCTTCACCGGTTCCCAGGGCGAGTGGGTGATAGTGGGGCCAAAGGCCGAGGAGACAGAAGCTGAGGAAAAGAAGCATCCGCAAAACTCGGTTGATGTTGAGCAATAGTTAGTGCCCGTCCATTAAATTGCGTTGCCAAAGACGGGCACCTATTGGTGTTTCCAATCCAGAAATGAGGATTTTTGTCCAAGGTCAAGGAAATCAAGCGCTTGTGCGGAGGCGTAGTTTACTACGTCGCACAAGCAAGCGCGCAGATTGACGCTGAGATTGGGCAAAAAGACCATTTATGGATGGAAACTGGTTAGGTCTCCGACAATCAGCGACCATCAATAGCTGGAGGTATGAGGATGGCCCCTGGAAGGAGCTGAGCCCATCTGCTGGTGATCGCTGATTGGTAAACATGCAGATATTGGGGTACAATTTTTGTTGACATACCATATGTTGTATGAGACACTAATATTAGTTTCGCCCGAGCAGGTTGATATTTATTAGTTTTTGTTCTTTCGGTACCGAATTTCCCTCGCAGCAAAGTGAACGTTTCTCGATTCATCCTGGAATGATAGCGGTCACAAAATATGCAGCATTGGGAAAGAATTGAACGGCGCCCTTTTCATCTGAATCACCTTCCCTGGTTGAAAATTTTTTAAAAAGGTATATTCTTTTATGTGGCGAACTGTTTTTTAATTCTACGATCAACCAGAGATGACCTGCAACCATCAAACAGTCACAGGAGACCTCCAATGGGGCAAAAAGGCAAATTTTTAGTAACAAACGAAGGGCGCTTTGATCTGAGCAAGCACATGTGGGACGACCAGTTGTTCTCCGATATCCTGGTTAGAGACAACCCCATTGACACGGAAAAGGCCATGGGCATCAGTCGATCACTGCGAGCGGAGATTCTGCGAATGGAGTTTCAAACCATCACGATGTCGTTTATCGAAAAAATGATCGAAGCGAAGTTGATGGAGTTCGGACTGACCAAGCCTTCCCCGATCCGGCTGGACCAATCCATATTTGTAGAACAGCGTCTGGTTCTCTCAGATAATGCCCGAAGGGTCCTGCGAAGAAGATATTTAAAAAAAGACAGCCACGGTAAAGTCATCGAGACGCCGGAGCAGATGTTCAGGCGGGTCGCCCGTCATATTGCTGGCGCGGAAAAAAAATACGGCGCCGATAAAAAACGTGTCAAGGAGCTGGAAGATATCTTCTTTAAGATCATGACTGAGTTCAAGTTCTTACCGAACTCTCCCACCCTGATGAATGCCGGGCGTCGTCTGGGACAGTTGGCCGCTTGTTTTGTTCTGCCGGTCGAAGACAGCATGGACGGTATTTTTGGTGCGCTGAGAAATGCTGCCCTCATTCACAAATCCGGCGGCGGCACAGGGTTTGCGTTTTCCCGGCTACGGCCCAAAAACAGCATGGTGGGCACTACGGGCGGTGTGGCCTCGGGTCCGGTTTCGTTTATGAAGATATTTAACACGGCCACCGAGCAGGTCAAGCAGGGCGGCACCCGCCGGGGGGCCAACATGGCTATTTTAAAGGTGGACCACCCGGATATCATGGAATTCATCTTCAGCAAAAGGGACAACCAGGATTTGAACAACTTTAATATTTCGGTGGGCGTTTCGGACGCGTTTATGAAAGCAGCCGCTGATAATTCTGAATATGATCTAATTGACCCGCGGGATCAAACGCATGTCGATAAATTGAATGCCGCCGAAGTTTACCGTGCACTTGTAAAACGGGCGTGGAAAAACGGCGATCCGGGTATCATTTTCCTGGATCGGATCAACCGTGACAATCCTACTCCGGCCCTCGGTGAAATCGAGAGCACCAATCCCTGTGGCGAACAACCGCTGCTGCCGCTGGAAGCATGTAATCTGGGTTCCGTCAATTTGGCCAAATTTGTTGCTGAAAACGGGGATGGGCCGATGATCGATTATGAGGGATTAAAAGAGATTGTCACCTTGTCGGTCCGTTTTCTCGACAACACCATCGATGTTTCAAAGTATCCGCTGCCTGAAATCACGGAGATGGTGCACGGTAATCGTAAAATTGGGTTGGGCGTCATGGGATTTGCCGACATGTTGTATCAATTGAACATTCCCTATGACAGTGAGGAAGCGCTTGAAACCGCCGATGCCGTTATGCAATTCATTCAGGATACTGCCCATGATGCATCCCGCAATCTGGCGGAAGAAAAGGGGCTATTTGGAAATTACGATCAAAGCGTCTACAAGGACCGCGGCATCAAATATCGTAATGCCACTACTACGACCATTGCCCCGACCGGCACACTGAGCATACTGGCCGGCTGCTCCAGCGGTATCGAACCTTTATTTGCCTTGAGCTTTGTACGGAATGTTATGGACAATGACAAACTGCTGGAAGTAAATCCTTATTTTGAAAAAGTTGCCGCCGAAAGGGGCTTTTACAGCCATGAATTGATGGATACCATTGCCAAAACGGGCAGTATCCGGGAACTTGAGGAAATTCCGGAAGACGTGCGCCAGATTTTTGCAACCGCCCATGATGTATCACCCGAATGGCACATTCGCATGCAAGCCGCCTTTCAGAAACATACAGACAATGCGGTATCTAAAACCGTCAATCTACCCCACGATGCCACCGAAAATGATGTCGCCAAAGTGTATAATCTGGCATTTGAACTGGGCTGCAAAGGGGTTACCATTTACCGGGACGGTAGTAAGGAAAACCAGGTTCTCTCGTTTTCTCAAAAAACGAAAAAAGAAGATGGATTCATGACGGCGGTCAAGGAAAGACCGGATACCCTGGAAGGTTTCACCACAAAAATGAAAACCGGTTACGGCCACCTCTATGTGACGGTCACCGAATTTGACGGCCAACCCTTTGAAGTGTTTGCCACCATCGGCAAATCGGGGAGATCCACCACTGCCAAGACCGAAGCCATCGGCCGGCTGGTTTCTCTCGCCCTGCGAACGGGCGTTAAGGTCGATAAAATTGTCGATCAGCTCAAAGGCATCGGCGGTGAGTATCCCATATTTCAAAACGGCGGTCTAGTTCTGTCCATTCCGGATGCCATTTCACGGGTATTGGAAAAACGCTACCTAACCGGCGAGAACGCTAAAAGAAATCACAAAACCCTGTACAGCCTGATGGGCGAAAAATGCCCGGAATGCGGACAAACCATCAGCTTCGAGGAAGGCTGCATGATGTGTCATTTCTGTGGGTTTAATAAGTGCGGCTAATAATTTTTTCTTTGAATAGAGCCCTGGGGTCTTTTTCAAAGAAAAAATATCAATTCAAATATTCAAGCATAATTGTAATAAAAAGTAGCAAAAGCGTTAAATTTAGCGGAGAGTCTTTGTGATGATCACCGATTTAAGCTTGCCAGTAGAAATGTGCAATGCGCTGCCATTGTAACATGATAATTGAATGGCATCGAAGTCAAAATCCTACGATAGTTGGACCTACTCCTGTTAGAACGACACCACAAGTTTCAATAATTCCCATCCGGCTTTCGCGTTGCTGTTTACTGATCTTTAACTGCCCACCAGAGTTGCTTCCACATCCGGCGGGGTAACGGCGGAGAGTGTCAAAGTGATTAATAGAATAATTTAAAGGGCCTGAACCCGGATAAACCGGAAATAGCAAATTACAAGCACCAAATTACAAATATATTCCAATATACAATGACCAATGACCAAACCGTCGGAAGAACGCAAATTAAACGGCAATAGAGTGGCTCATTGTGAGGGATGAACGTATTCTTTTGATATCTGCACAGTTTTTTATATTTCTTTTAAATCCCGAATTGCTTTATTTCGTGCGGCGATAAAGGCACGAACCGATCTGGTTATATCATTTTCGGTGGTCGCCCAAGAGCAAACACTAATTCTGATGACCGCTCTTCCATCCCAAGTGGCACCACCTACCCAGCATTCGCCGGATTTTTGAATATGAATCATGGTCCGATTGGTGATATCATCATTATCACAGGCAGCGAGTACTTGATTGAAGACAACGTCATTCAGAATTTGAAAGCCTTGTGCTTCGAGTTCTCGGCTGATTTGAACTGCTCTTTGATGGAGACCAAATACCAATTCATCCACACCTTCTTTGCCCAAATATTTTAATGCTGCCCAAAGTTCTATGGCTCGTGCACGTCTCGACATCTCGGGTGTGTAAAGCATCCCATCCCGGTTTTCGCTAAAGGCAATATACGAACCGGAAGCCTGCAGCGCTGAAACGAGTGCCTCCTTGTCTTTGCAGAGAATAATTCCGTTGTCGTACGGCGTGTTGAGGGTTTTATGTCCGTCGACCGACCAGGAATTCGCCTTTTCGATCCCTTTGGTGAGATGCCTTAACCCTGCCGATCCGGAGGCCCAGAGACCAAACGCCCCATCGATATGTATCCATGTATTCGCTTTATTTGCCTTTTCACAAATCTCATCAAACGGATCGAAAGAACCTGAACTTACATTGCCTGCTTGCAACAGCAGGATTGTACATTCATCCAGGTGAGGAACTTTTGACGGAATAATCCTGCCCTGAGAATCAGTATCCACCCATTCTACGTTATCAATGCCAAAACCCAAAAGAGCAATCGCCTTGACAACCGCTCCGTGCACTTGATTACCGGCGACAATTCTAACCCTGGGAGCGCCATTGAGCCCCTTTTTATTAATATCCCAATTGTTGTTTTGATATACACGGTATCTCGCGGCAGCCAAGCCGCAGAATATAGATAAGGAGGATCCACTGACGAAACCGGCTACTACTTCACCCGGCAAGTTGAACATTTCTTTAAGCCAATCTTCACAAACGTCCTCAAGCTTCGAGGTCAAGGGTGACATCACATATAGGGCTGTATTTTGATCCCAGAAATCAGACAGCCACCGGGCAGCGAGGGAAACTGGGATAACACTTCCATTAACAAACCCGAAATACCGGCCACCTATCTGGGAAACGGTTGCAGGTGAACCATATTTATGCAACTGTGCTAAGATTTCCTGCGCATCCCCTGTGACATCAGGCATGTCCTCGGTAAATTCTTCTAAGTTTATAATAGCTTCATCCGCAGGGAAAACATTCCGTTCAAGTGCATTCTTCGCATAATCAAAAGCAAAGCTTTGGGCCTGCTTGAAAATTTCCTTGCGCTCCATATCTCGAAACATTAGTTTCTGTGAATTATTTGCCATCGTTCTTGCCTTTAGCCTTGTTCCATCCGATAGTGGAGGAAATTTTTCCGCTTGTCTTCAGCTATCCCTTAGGCAGTGACTGTCAGGTCTGGATTGAATGTTGATCCCGTCGACTTTCGCAATTGATAAATTTAATTTTCTACTTACCGACAGCACTGATGATTCCCCTGACGGCGGCCGGGATGTCACCGGGAAGGACGATGACCTTCGAGTTGTCCGAGTTGGATAAATTTCTAAGGGCTTCAATGTACTTTTCGCCAAGTAAGAACATGACCGGCAATTCTTTATCTTTTATGGCATCGGTTACCTTTTGAATGGCTCGCTGGCTGGCCTCCGCCAAAACTACCTTTGCCTGAGCATCGCGCTTTGAGGCCTCCAGGCGGCCTTCGGCTTCAAGGATTGCGGCGGCTTTTTCTCCATCAGCACGGGTCACCGTCGCTCGTCGTTCTCTTTCAGCGGCGGCCTGCTCTTCCATGGCTTTCTGCATGGTCTCGGAGGGATTAATGTCCTGGATTTCGACGGTCTTTATGGTAATACCCCAATCGGCGATGTCATCGGAAATCGCTGTCTTCAATCGTGCCTTGATTTCGTCCCTGGATGACAGGGCGTCGTCCAGGTCCATTTCGCCGATAATTGAACGCAAAGAGGTTTGTACCAGATTTTGAATCGCCAGACGATAATCCTCGACACCGTAGACGGATTTTTCGGGTGAAATGATGTTAATATAAGCCACTGCATTGGCAATGATGACGGCATTGTCTTTGGTTATGACCTCCTGAGATGGGATATCCAATACAATGTCCTTGGTTGTTACCTTGTTTGCAACCCGGTCAATATAAGGAAAGATGATGTTCAAGCCCGGCCCGAGGGTTTTGTGGTATTTCCCGAGCCGTTGGACAACCTGTTTACTCCCCTGGGGTACTATTCTGACACCCAGTGCAATGGTTACGACAACCAAAATAACAAAAACCGCAACGACGATTAATCCATCCATGGAAACTCCTCCCGGTTTAAAGTTAAGTTTGTCTCAATCTGATCCTCGCTTCTCAACAATAAGGGTATTGCCGGATATGTCCTTGACAATCACACGGTCGCCGGCAATAATTTGTTGATCACAAATAAATGGCCATTCATCGGCTCCGAGAAGGGGGGTTGTGAAGCGAACGATACCGCGCTTTTCCTGTTCCGGAATCCTGATGACCTGTCCGATTTCACCCAAAATAGCTTCCCTGGAAATTCCGGCTTTGGTGCGATCCACCATCAACGGCTTAAAAAGCTTAAACCACAGAAAAGTGAGGATGCAGGAAGCAATAGCCCAAATAAATAACTGCCAGCTTATGGCCAGATCCGGCAGTATCAAAAGAAGGCCTGCCACGAGGATGGCACCTAAACCAAACCAGAAGATGGTGAAACTGGGTATGAATAACTCGGCAATGATAAGAACCATTCCAATTACCAACCAGTACCAGTAGAGTAGCTTAAATTCCATTTCCTATCCTCTCTTCAATATGGTTTCCGGTCTGCTTTTTTTACTTCGGGTATCCGGTGATCGCCCTGATGCGCTCGTATAGGGGCTTCAACCGCTTGTACATCTTCTTGTAGACGTCTTGGTAGAGCGCTTCATAAAGCCGGTGGTTGGCTCGATCCGGTTCGTAAATCTCGCCCACATGGGTCATGGCCCCTACCGCCGTCTTAAAATCCGGGTGCAGTTTCAATCCCACGGCCGCATCGATGGCTGCACCCAGCCCTGAGGTTTCATAAAGATGAGGTTTGGCGGTTGGCAAACCGAATATATCCGCTGTCAATTGCATGGCATTGCGGCTCTGACTGCCGCCGCCCGACACACGCAGACTGGTAATTGGAGTGTGGCTGCGCTTTTCGATGCGTTCTTTGCCCTCCCTTAGGGCGTAAGCCAGACCTTCTAAAATCGAACGGTACAAATGCGCGCGGGTATGAACATCCCCGAAGCCGATAACGGCACCTTTGGCCTCTGGACCGGGTGTTTTCAATCCCGGTGTCCAATACGGCTGGAGCATCAATCCCATTGAACCTGGTGGAATCTCATCGATAAGTCTATCAAAAAGCGCTTCAGGTTTGAACCCCATTTCGAGTGCCTGTTGTTTTTCAAGATGGCCGAATTCCTCCTTGAACCAGTTGACCATCCAATATCCGCGAAATACCTGAACTTCAACGGTATGATAACCGGGGACGGCCGCCGGATAGGGCGGAATCAAAGGGATGGGTTCGACATATTTTTTGTGGGTGACATTGATTGTGGCGGTTGTGCCGTAACTTAAACACCCGATGCTCGATTCAAGACTTCCGGAGCCGATGACCTCACAAGCTTTATCAGCGGCAGCCGCTACCAGGGGCAGGCCTTGCGGAATGCCGGTTTCATTAGCTGCTTCGGTAGTTATGCTTCCGAGGATCCGGCCGGGAGGGATTAGCTCCGGTAAAATTTCAGGGTCAATCCGGGATAATATCTTCCATTTCCAGTTCCACCGGGCGGACCATCTCAGGCGCTTATAGTCAAAGGGAATATAACCTACCTGGCAACCAACGGAATCGACAAATCTCCCGACCAGCTTATATGTCAGATACCCGGAGAGCAGCAGGTATTTATATGTCTTTTGCCAGACTTCCGGTTGATTGGTGCTGATCCAGTTGGCTTCGGCCTCGGCCTGGATGTAGTCCACCGTCGCACTGAGTCCGGCCATACCGAAAATACCGCCCCACAGGCCACCCACAGGTGGTAATCCATGGGTTTTGCGCTGATCCAGCCAGAGTATCGCGGGTCTGAGGGGTTTGCCGTTTTCGTCCACATTGATGACCGTACCCCGTTGGGTGGTGATGGCGACACCGGCAATTCGTTCCTTGTAGTTCTTGTTTTGACGCCAAAGTCCCTGGCATCCCCGACAAAGGGCATCCCAGAAGACATCCGGGTCCTGTTCGGCCCAGGTGGGCTGATCTGAAAAATAAGGGATAAACGGTACGACCTCCTTCAAGAGGAGTTTTCCTTCAAGATCGAAGATCAGCGCCTTCAGGCTCTGGGTGCCGTTGTCAATGGCCAACAAGAGGTCTTTATTGTCCATCGATCACCGTTTCAACTGATTGAATATTCAAGTTTTAGTAGTCACTTCCGCTATCAGGGATCAGGTAGCCCCCGATGATTTCTTGCGCTTTTTCCCGGACGCAAATCTATAATAGACGGAACTCAAAACCGCTCTCAGAGTCTTAAATGGGATAATTTTTGGTTGCGCCAAAACTTCGGCGCGTCTGATTGGCAGGGCGTGGGCATGATTCCACTGTACCTGGTATAAATAGATTTCTTTTTGCCAGCGCCGTCGATTCCACGGCAAGACCTTTTTACAGAGTTTTTGAATGCGTTTTAAATAGGCTTTTCCGCCGTGGGGTGTCAACAGCCCAATTCGAACCCGCCGCAACATCAGATCGCTTAAATGCCTGATTTGCTCATTTTCAGCTACATAGGGCAATTCGGCCCATAATGTATGGGTGCCCTTAATGGTTTTAAGATCGTCGGCTTTGGCTGTCCTAACGATGGTATCGGCCGCGCTGCCGTAGCGACCATAGAGGCGGCGCCAGGTTTTCATTGACAGTCCGTATTCCAGAGCGGGTAATTGCTGTACTTTACTGAAAACCGGTACCGTGCGGTCAGCCATCTTGTCGGAGGGCAAGTAGGGTTTAGCCGCATTAAGGGCGTCCAGGGCCAGGCGACGGAAAGTTGTGAGTTTACCGCCGGTGACCGTCACCAGACCGTATTCGCCCCAGACGGCATGTTCGCGGGATTCTTCGGAAGGCTTGAGTTTCCCTTCGCTGAGAACCGGCCGAATGCCTGCAAAGGCACACAGGCAATCGGTCAGTGAGATATCCAGAGATGGAAAGATGGCCTGAATCCCTTCCATCAGGTAAGTAACTTCCGCTTCAGTAATGTTCGGTTCTATGGAAAGATCTTGGGGATGATCAAGATCGGTGGTACCCGCCAGCACGGCGCCTTCCCAGGGAATCATGAAAACCGGGCGGTTATCCCGTGGATGCATGAAACAGAATCCCTCGTTTAATGGTATTGCGGCGGCCTTGAATACCAGATGGCTGCCCCGCAGGGGCCTCAGACGGCGCTGGGGATCCGGTGAAGGATGCAATTTCTCGGCCCAGGATCCGGTCGCGTTGATCACAGCGGGAGAAGATACCTTTTTGATCTCATGGGTTTCAACATCTTCCAATTCTACACCGACCACCTGGCGATTATCGTTACGATCAATTTGGCGTACGGCCGTATAATTCAGCGCATAGGCACCGGAGGCCACCGATTCCTGGATGAGGCGTAAAACCAGTCTGGCGTCATCGACCTGAGCATCCAGGAAATGAAATCCCCCTTTGAGGCCATTCGGGTTGATATGGGGGACCATTTGGATGAACGCTTCGGCATCATAATATTGATGTTGTCGCTCTCGTGCCATAATATCATATAACGACAATCCTAGCTGCATCGTTCGTCTGCCCGGGCTCTGGTCTTCGTAAATCGGCAATAAAAATCCCAGCGATTCTACCAGCCCGGGAACCTCCTTGAGCAATCGTTCGCGTTCCGCCACGGCAATTTTGGCCATCAGGAATTGGCCTTCTTTGAGATAGCGCAGCCCACCGTGAACCAATTTGGACGATCGGCTGGAAGTCCCCCAAGCAAAATCCTTTTGCTCGACGAGCAGAACGTTTAAATTCCTTTGTGAAGCTTCACGGAATATGCCTGCACCGGTGATGCCGCCGCCGATGATGATCAAATCCCAGGTTTTCGGCAAATTTTGCAAGCTCATTGGCTATTCCTTTTTTCCGCATTCCCCATTCTCTCCGGGGCGGAGGCCGAAATCCAAACTCAATACTGTCCTCTGTCCTCTGACTTCTGCCACTACGGCAGCAATTTCCCCGGATTCATTTGGTGTTTCGGGTCGAGATGGTTAAACATTTGTTCCAAGGTTTGGATGCCAATCGCTCCTTTTTCGGCCGTCATGTATTTTTTGTGGTCTGTGCCGACACCATGCTGGTGACTAATGGTACCGCCGGCTGCCGCAATCGTTTGGCTTGCCGACCGTTTTAAGCGTTTCCATGCTTCAAGTGTTTTGCTAGGGGTTGTCGCTAGCCGGAAGAGGAATGTCGTATAAATACTGGAACCGCTGGGGTAAACATGCGAAAGATGAGAAAAGACGTGGATTCGCTCATTGTCGGGTTTTAGGGCGTCATGGAGTGATTTTTCAATGGCCTTCATGGCAGGGGTCACTTTGTCCCAGGTGATGGCGGTTTCCAAGGTATCTGCCGCATATCCCAGGTCCCAAAGCGTGTTTCGTAAATAGGCAGATTGGAATCGGTTCCTTTTCCAGGCATTACCCATGGGTTTACCGACGCATATACCCTTGTTCCGGCGAATGATAGAAAATGCCGCCCGTCGGGCTGCAGCCGTCAGTCGACGTGATCCGGTAAAGCCCACTAGACACATACAAGCTTTATTTTCTGATATGCCCCGCAAACGCAAATAACGGGACAGAAGTGCCGTTTGCCGCCCTTTGCCGGACAATGCCAAGTTCGTTATTGTTTCGGCAGGATTGCTCAGCCGCATCATCGAAAACCCAATATCCGTTCCGGCTATGGATTGTACGGCATGGACAGCCCGCTCCCAGGACGGAAAGAAAACCCCGTAAACATCATCTTTTTCAGGCAAGGCAACAATTTTAACAACAACGTTGGTCAACACGCCCATTTTTCCTTCGGATCCAAGCAAAATCTGGCGCAGGTCGGGACCGGCCGCAGATGCAGGAAATGGCGGTAATTTCAGGGCTCCCCGGGGTGTTAAGACTTCCCCTCCCGCAAAAAGCTGCTCGATTCTGCCATAGTGCCTGGACTGTTGCCCACTGGAACGCGTGACCACCCATCCGCCCAGAGAAGAATATTCGAAAGATTGGGGATAATGTCCCAGGGTAAACCCTCTGGAATTAAGTTGATATTCAAGCTGAGGACCGCGAATTCCGGACTCAAAGGTTGCCAGTCGACTGTTGCTGTCCAAGTCCGTCAGACGATTGAAACGTTCAAGAGACAAGCTGAGCACCGGCCGACGGGTTTCCGGCACTTCGAGGTGGCCCACCACGCTGGTTCCCCCCCCGTAGGGGATAACAACGGCATTATTATCGATCGCAAATTTCAACAGCTCTTGAATCGCCGCCGCCGTGGTCGGTAGCGCCACACCATCCGGAAATCGCCGCAGCTTTCCACCGCGTAACCCGATCCAATCCGGAAGGCTCTGGCCATGGGCATGGTCAAGGCGCAACTTCGGATCAAAAGAAATGCAAGGATGCGAATTCAGGCGCGATTCAGGCATTCGTTTGATAAACTTTTCGAGGGGATAATCCGGCCGGCCCTGTCCTTTGCCGATTAAATCCTGCAACATCCGAAGTGCCCAGGTCGGCAACTCCAAATAGATGTTCTCATCGCCCCAGCCGTTCCAGCGTTGCATGGGTTTGCCTCATCTTTTTTCGTTGGAATCGATCGGTTCCAGGTTCAGCGCAGCTTCTGGGCCTGAAAAGTGGCCAGTTTGATCAACAAACAGACTCCAGCGCTGTGGAGTCAGATACGAGGGTTACGGACAAAGAAGGCACTAAAGACCTGAAGTCCTATTTAATAATACGCATTTTTTCTAATAATTGCCAATTCGGCTCGGAATTTTAGATTAGACCTGACGAAGCTGACGCTTTTGTCGCAAAAATGCATCCTAAAAGCAGTCCAGGATGAGAATGGAACCCCTGGCCCAGACCCAGTGTCAAGTTGTAGTTATGGAAAGCCAATCCCATAGAATGTGGAAGCAATTTCTCAGCCACATCACATCGCACTCTCCGAGGCGTTGGCTGCGGGTCGGAGGCCAGGGCGGGCTTGAACCCTGAACCTTTGAACCCCCGATCACCACCATATTTTAAGGAATTTAGATCCTTTACAACGAATAAAGCATGATTAGATTTTACTCTGATTTAAATCGGATCCGCTGTAAAATTGCGAGTTGAACATTTATGGCCATGAGTGCAGCTATGACTGAACCATTAACGTTGGTGATCGCCTCCACCAATCCAGGTAAAATTGCTGAAATTAAAGGCTTGCTGACCGATTATCCAATTTCTATAAAAAGCTTGGATGATTTCGGTCCGATCCCACCTGTGGTGGAGGACGGCGAAACTTTTGATGAAAATGCCTATAAGAAAGCCAGCTTTGTCTCACGGGTATTGGGACTGCCTGCTCTGGCGGATGATTCCGGGCTGGTGGTGGAAGCCCTTAACGGGGCGCCGGGGGTATATTCGGCCCGTTATGCCGGCCAAAACGCCAGCGACGCCCAACGATGTGCCAAACTGCTGGCCGCGATGAAAGGTCAAACCAACCGCCGGGCGGCCTTCAATTGTGTTATATCGATAGCGGTGCCCACCGGACCGGCCTTGACATATGAAGCCAGTTGCGAAGGACTCATTTTAGAAATGCCTGTCGGTGAAAACGGGTTTGGCTACGATCCAATTTTCTATTACCCGCCGTTAAAAAAAACATTTGCAGAACTGACGCGGCAGCAAAAAAGCCAGGTGAGCCACCGTGGCAAGGCGTTACGGGAACTAAAAGACGAATTTGGCAAGGTATCAATCTGGATCCGGCAACACATGCCGCGTCAAGCAAAATTCAATTGCCAAGAGGACAACTAAAGAGAGTAGGTCGTACTGGAGACAGTTGGTCCGGACAACTGCATTCGGAACTGATGAGATAATGAATGCTTCTGTAAAGATTAAATTTTGACCCCGATCATTTATAGTGATACCTTAATTCTATGGAAAAACTAACAACCACCAAGACACAAGGGCACAAAAAAGAAAGAACCGTTCTGCATAGGTTGTGGCTTTGTGCCTTGGTGGCAGCGCTATCACAAAGACTTCAGAAATAAGCTTGATCGACAAATTATACAAAAGGGAGAGACTTAAATGGGACCGAAAAAAGACGTCATCGACATCGTTACTGAATTGGGGGGAATTAAGACAATCGAATCTGCTCAAAAATTGATTGAAGATAGGCTTGATGCCACCAACCTTTCAAAGCTTAGCCTGATTAAAAACCAGGCGGTATTGCAAAAAATAGCCAACGCCATCGTGCTCTGCGATCCGGACAGTGTTTTCATAAATACAGCATCCG
>JASFFJ010000133.1:0-13566 GCA_050124355.1 Desulfobacterales bacterium
CGGGCCACCACCGGCTGCAATTTAGTGGCGGTGGACTCCGGGGGCCAGGCGCACATCAACCCGGAGCCCTCCTACCGCTTCGCCCCGGACGACGAGCTGTTTCTCGTGGGCTCCGACGAAGCCCAGCGCCTCTACCTGGAGACCTTTGCCAAATAGAGCGCTTGTCATAAACATGTTCCGATTGAATCTCTATTTCCAGCTCACCCGCGGTTCGTTGCGCAAGGGCAAGCGCTGATATTTAAGCTCGGCATAGCCCACCATTACCGCACCATAGGCCCGGTGATCAGCAGGCAGGCCCAGCGCTTCAAAAAGCGGTGGGTAGGCATTCACTGCTGAGTAAAAATATCCGCCCCAGCATGATCCAAGTCCCAACGTGGGTGCAAATAATTCGAAATAGCTTAAGGCCAGGGCGCCGTCCTCGGCACCGAATCCGTAGTCTTTGTCGCTGTGAACCACAATGACGTGGGGGGCGCCGCGGCAAATTCGTTCTTCGCCGGCATCCCAGGCACTTACCACCCGGACCATTCCTCTTTGCGCGGCCTGTTTGGGATCTTTTTTAATTACCGACCGCATCCAGTCAATCACCATGCCGGCCAGACGGCGCACGTCAGTCGGATTTTCAATTACTGTCCAATGCCAGGGCTGGCTGTTTCTGGCAGATGGCGCATAACATGAAATCTCCAACAGCTTTTCCAGCTTTTGGCGCTCAACCATCGTATCCTTGAAATTGCGGATGGAACGGCGTGATCGTAAAAACTGTTCGGCCTGCTCTTGGCTGAGGGAAATTTCTTTACGAACGGGCGGGCATTTTTCGGGGCTGAGCCAGCTCAGGCTAAATGCTTCCGTCGGACAAACGGCGACACAGTGACCACAGGTCAGGCAATATGCTTCAAATTCCGGAATCGGCTCCGGCACCTCACCGGGCGAACCCAAGCGAATGACATTGGTGGGACAGGCCTTCACGCAGATTTCATCCTGATTGCATTTTTCCGGATCAACGCTAAAAAAACTCATAAAATCTCCTTTTCGCGAAATCGTTCAGCCACAAAGTTTTAAGCATTCTTACCCAAAATGAGCGAGAAAAATTCAATTAAGCGTTACTGCACATATCGTTGATTGGTTAAGCGATTGTAAATATCGATTTATCACATAATTTGCAAAACAATTGGACACTTCAGATTTAAAAGTTCGTAAACTCCTGAAATTATAAATACAATATACTTAATCAACCAATCAACCAGTAAACTATTCAACCAGATCTGTACTGGTTATTTGTTATTTGTTATTACAGTGTGATAATAGCCCTATAAATTAATTGGCTGGGAAGCCGGGTTGACAGGAAGCTTGGAAGCCATAAAACATAAAGGTGTCAGTCAATTTTAGTTTTTTAGCCTCACAGCCTCCTGGCTTTCCAGCATTGCAGCCTCCCAGCTTCAAGCCACTATACCGATATCTCCCAATCGAATTTTCACGAAAGGCGTCATGAAAACCCTCAATCTGAAAAAAGTGTATACACTCTTGGATACCCGGAACATTCCGGGCTCTGAAAAAGAGCTGAAAATACTGTGCACGCGGATCTCGGAGCTTGTGCGGTTAAACGGCGAGAAATGGGTTGAAGAAAACCGGCAAAAGCTTCTCGAGGAATGGAGATATATCGTGCAGCAGTCAATTATCTCCTGAAGTGATCAACGTATCAGCTTTCCGATTTGAGCACGCCGCGTTCCAGATATGTATCGGCCGCCTCACGAACGAGGGCGGCGGTCAGGGGCGCATCGTACTCGGATTCGAGACGATCGGCCCATGTCATCAGATGGCCGTGATTGGTGCGTCCGGGGCGCAGGGCGTTATAGATCTCCAGCACCTGTTGGTTGGGGATGCCGGTCAGCTCAGCGGCCCGTCGCAGGTTTCCAGCAAGTTGCCGATAGCCGGCTGATTCAGCAGCCTCCGCCTGGCGGCGCAACGTATCAGCACTGATACGAAAATCCTCGACCGTCACCTTACCACTGAGAACCTCTTCGATGCTCAATTCGCTTACTGTCCGTCCACTAAAAGTGCGTATACTATCGTTGGACATAGCTTATCTCCATTCAGAAACATTAATTTCCATGGGCGACTGACCGCGCTTGATCTGCTGGGTTTCAAAGTGTTGCAGCAGCGTGGTTTGAACGATGAGTCGCAAACGGGCCGTATTATCAATATTGACCGCAACGGGCGACACCGGCTTGCCTAAAGCATAGCGGGCGGCATTACGACCGATTTGACAGTAGTTTTCCAGGTCCAGATTGGGTGCTTGTGGAAAGAGCTCAAGATTTTCCAGAGGATCCAAATCGCGCTGATGGATAACCACCGTTCCTTTCGACTGGATTCCGACGGCAACACCGGAACCGCTCAGCTTAGCACCGGTGTGACCGATGAAGGCGCAATCCGCTGTATGGTAGACCCGCACAATGCGCCAATCGATTCCTTGCTCATGGACCCCTTTCAGTAAGGCCGCCAGTACATCACGTAAGTCCAGGCCGGAAATATTCCGTTTAATCTGAGCGCCAAATGCCGGACTGATTGCGATAACAATTTCCGACCGATCGCCAGGTCTGGCCGTCTGGGTCTCGGGAAACCAGTTTGATTCCCTGTCGGCGGTTAGTTGTTCGAGTAGGACTTTCGGTTCCCGGGCCTGGGGCAGATTCTGCAGTGCCGACCATCGCTGCCCTTCGACGCGATATCCCGTCCCCGGTCCCTGATAGTCATTGGGATCGGTCAGTGCACTGAGCACTTTAAAATTATCATCAAAAATGCCCGCCGGCTGAAGATAATCACCAATGGCCCGTTGACGTTGCAGCTCAAAGATGTTGGCGGCAATATCACGGTATCCGGCATTGGCCAGCGCCCGGATCACATCGACGACGGTCAGGGGTCCACCAAGTAGCTTATGTGCACACTCGAGGTCGGCCACTTTATCCCGGTCGGGCATATCCGCACTGCTAAAAGCGGTAATGGCAGCCTGTGCTTCACTGTTACTGACAGGAGCGAAATCAAGGGCCTCAAAAACCGCCTTTATCGCCATAACCGCTCGTTCTCTGACCTGCAACACCGCTTTTTCCTCGACGGGGACAATGCCGCCGTCAATTTGCATGTCGTGCTGCAGCACACACCAATCATCAAGCTCACTCACATCAAAGTCACCACCGCCAAACATATTGTCATAGCGTGGTATGGCGCCATAGCCCGATGTGATAAAATCGGTCCCCGGTATAAACTGGAGCATCAGCTTGGCACTTTTTCGCATTTCCGAATGGGAAGCCAGCGCATCGTTGCCGGTGGCCACTTCCAGCCCTAGCATCGCAGCGATAAGGTTTTCAGCCAGCACCGTACGCACGCCTCCCGGCAGTGACTCCGGCAAGGCAATGCAGCTAATGGATCCATTCTGGGTGCCCTGGCAGCCGGCGCCGCGGGTTACCAGAAGACACCTGGCTTCCAGGTAAAGCATGGACTTACCATCGGCATGACCCATCAGGGCGACAGCGCCGGTACCGGAAGTGTAGCGGGCTTTGACCCCGCGGCTGGCATAGGCTGCTGCCAGAAAGGCTTTGGACCAAGGGGTGTCATCACCGTCGATGAAAGTTCTCTCTGAACCATAGACTGACAGGGTCTCGGAGTAGCTGGTCAGTCCCTTGAAGCCCAATCGCAGATTCGTGGCTTCTTCCACGGCACACTGAGTAAGGACGCCGCCGCAACCGGTTTGGGAGCCCACCAGTACAGCCAAGGCATTCAGCGGCGCATAGCGGGTCACCCCCACGGTGGTTTCTATCTCATTAAATCCGCGCAGGGCCGCTTCAGCGGCATCGGCGGCCAGCAGGGCCGGATTCTCCTTGCGGTTGGTGACATGGGCTTGATTGGCGGTTGTGCGTCGGGCGCGCATTTTGGCCAGTGCCATCATCATCTCGAGCACGTTCATCTGCTTGACGATTTGAACCAGCTTTGACGGTGTGCAGCCGCTGATCAGATCCAGGATCTCGGCACGCGGCACATTGATATCCACCAACATGCGTGCAATCTGCAGCGATGGGGTATTCATGGCTTGCTCGGCCGTTTCAAGATTGATCGCATGTCTGGTGATAAAGTGATCGATGAGATCAAATTCCGCCTGCTGCACCCCATCCATCTCGGTCACGATCCCATTTTCGATGCTTAGGCTTGGGGAGGGGTCGAGAGGACTGTCGGCAACGATCAGGCCCTGTTCAGGCCAGGGTTTGATAAAAGTTTCCTTGTTGACGGGACGGTCGGCCAGTTTCTCAAAACGTTTGGATCGCAGGGGGGTATCTTCCATCAGTATTCCTCCAAATTAGCGACCACCAGCAAAACTGAGGTTTGAGAAAAGCCCACCAAAGGTACCGGAGCCATGTTCTGCTTGTGGTCGCCAATTTATACAAAGAATTTTGGCTTTAGGCTAAATTTGGTCTGACAGCCTGTGTTTTCACAAATTTTGATAGAATTATTTTCGGGCGCGCTTTTATCTAATATTGCTTTTTTTGAAAGAAGCTGCGTTGCTTGCATATCTAATCGAGTCATAAAAAACAAGCCAAAATTAAGAACTACTGATATGTCTTAAAATACGATGCAAATCAAATGTCGGCGGTCACGCCAGCAATACTGGATTTTGGACAAATCGTTCTGAATTTTATTTTTTATCGTATCTATTAGCAAAACACGGGGTGACGATATGAGCCATTGGATAGCGACGTTAACCCCCTTAAGTTGCAATCAATTTGTATTGCAAAAATAGGCCCAATCATTTATTCTAATGGAAATAACTTAGCCAGGTCGATTCCGGAGCCGGGGAGATTGCCGCAGTCGAATGCCATACAGTATTGGAGGATACAACAAAATGAACACACCATTCGAAGCCAGTACCATTAACGGAATGAAACTTGCGAACAGATTCGTTCGATCGGCAACTTGGGAGGGTATGGCGACCGATGACGGTGCCTGTAACTCTGAGCTTATCAGTTTAATGGCTGGGCTTGCCAAAGGGGGACTGGGTTTGATCATCAGCAGCCATGCCTATGTCAGCCCCGAAGGTCAGGCCGGTCCCTGGCAGTTGGGAGTTTATAAAGATGCCTTGGTTCCGGGCCTCGAAGCCATGGCAAAAGCGGTGCACGATAACGGCAGCAAAATTGTCATGCAACTTGCCCACGCCGGCTTTTTTGCCAATGCCAAACTAATTGGACAAACACCCTCGGCACCCTCAAATGTGGAGGGATTTGCAAAATCTCCCCGCACAGAAATGACTGTCGCGGATATTCAAAATGTTGTCAAATCCTTTGGCGCTGCTGCCCAAAGGGCCAAAAATGCCGGCTTCGACGGTGTTCAGATCCATGCCGCCCACGGGTATCTTCTCAGCCAGTTTCTTTCTCCGGCATTCAACCGGCGAAACGATGCGTATGGCGGTGACATCCGGCATCGGGCCAGAGCCGTGGTTGAGGTGCTTCGACAAATTCGGCAAGCCGTAGGGCGTGACTATCCGGTGCTGGTCAAAATGAACTGTCGGGATTTTATCGACAACGGACTGGAGGTGAAAGATTCCCTTGAGGTCGGCACCATACTGGAATCGGAAGGAATCGATGCCATCGAGTTAAGCGGCGGCGTACTGGTCGGAGGCAAACTGAGCCCGAGTCGTATGGGGATCAAATCCGAAGAAAAAGAGGCTTATTTTCAGGATGACGCCAGAGCGTTTAAGAGACAATTAAGGGTTCCTTTGATGCTTGTGGGCGGGAACCGATCTTTTCAGGTCGCCGAACGTCTTATCAATGAGGGCACCGCCGATTATATTTCCATGAGTCGCCCCTTGATCCGGGAGCCGGATTTGATCAATCGATGGCGAGCCGGGGATCTAAGCAAAGCCGCCTGCTTATCCGACAACATGTGTTTCGGTCCGGCCCGAGAAGGCAAGGGAATCTACTGTCTGACGGAAGAAAGGGAGAAAAAACGAAAAAAATAAAGAATTTAAAGATCGAATCCATTCTACGTTCAGTGTTTTTGTTGAATAAAAATGTTTTGTCCTCAATTGGGAAAATACCGCAAGCTTATTGCCATCTTAATGGTATTCCTGCTGGTGCTGCTCCTGGCACCTCCTGGGCTTACCCAGGACAACAACACTGGGCTCACCCCGGAAGAAAACGACAGACAGCAAATGCTGAAACGAGAAGCGGCCAATGCGCTCCGACGGCTCAAAAGATCTATGGAAAAAGATGGTTTTTACAGCGGTCGTGTTGCACTCAATGTCTGGCAAAGTACGGCCATGGACGCCGGCACATTTGATCAGGCACAATATGACGAATTTAAAACACAGCTATATGAAAAGTCCGTTAGTGACTCTTTGCGTTGTGTTGAAGAAGCGCTTGAAGAAGAAGATATATATAATGCCAATTTCTGCCTTCAGACCTGGCGGATGCATTCAAAAGAGCTTGGCACCTATGATCAGGATGACTATGAGGTATATCTAAAAAAAATGGCGGATGCCAAAGCGGCAAATGCTGCCAGGCGGGCAAAAGATAAATAAGGCGGGTTCAGCGGTTTAAGGTTTAGGGTTCATAGGTTAGGGCCGATGGTGAAGGCTCCTAATATAAGTTCAGTTGAGTTGGTAGGCTTGAAGCTGGGAGGCGAAGAAGCCGGAAAGCCTGAAAGCAAGGAGGCTGGGAGGTTAGAAGACTAAAACTGGCTAAATTTATTATGCGTCCTGGCTTCCAAGCTTCCTGGTATTCCGGCTTCCCGGCTAGCAGCCTTGTGGGGCTATCATCTTGCTATACTAACACAGAACTATAGCTTACTGCTTCTTTTGAAGTCGCTGCAACACTTCCTTCATCATAACGGCATCCTCATATGGATTGGGCGATTCATTGATGATGGTGATATCTAAATCCCGTCCGATCAATTCCTTCGCCAGCGGTTTGAAAAAACGCTCCGTGGTTCTGATATGCTTTCTTTCTCCCTTATCGCCGTATTCTATACCGGAAAAATGAGCATGGAATTTTTTAGGTAACTTATTCAGAATTCGACCATAATCAACATCGCCCCGATGGCGGGCGTATAAATGGGAGAAGTCAACGGTAATCCCGCAGCCGGTTTCTTCTTTCAGCTGCAAGAGTTCTTCCAAAGACCCAAACTGAGATGGTTTGCCGGTGACTTCCGGACAAAGCTTCACCTGCCAACGCTTTTGCGAAATAGTTTTTTTCAAATCCATCAGCGCTTTTTTTATCGATTGATAGGTCTTTTCATGGGTTCGCTTTTGATAGAACCCGGCATGAAAAGTGACGTTTCGTGCACCCATGGCATTCGCCCGCTCACAGGAGGCCAGGATACGTTCCTTGCTGGCAGTAAATTTCTCCGTTTCATCCGAAGCCAAATTAATATAATATGGTGCGTGAACGGATAGGATGATACCCTTTTCTTTCGCCAGTGCACCGATATCTTCGGCGGTTTCGAGATCCATGCGAACACCGTAGGTGAATTCGACCTCCATGCAATCCAACGCCATCTCAGCGACTTTACCCACCCCTTTCAGATTTCCCAATCCGCTTGAACCTGCTGGACCGACCTTTATCATATTATTTGCCTCCCATCTCACGGGTACTGAGGCCGAGACCTTCAAGTCGTCTGCGGTCTTTGTTTGTGTGGTACATCCAATAAGGACCCATAATTGTATGCGTCCTGGCTGCACGGGTGGCAAGAACTTTGGCTCCCATGCCGATTCGCTCTTTGTAAGTTTCATGCCACTTTTGAATGCGGTGGGGGAAATCTTGTTCAAAATGTATCCGAAGGCTCCGATCTTCAGCGGGAAAATAGATCTCATAAATAACCAAGGGATTCCCCTCAAGGCTTTTTTCGCTGCTGAGGGATAATTTTCCAACTGCCTTTTGGACGGCTACAGGGCGATGCGCCAATCGCACGTAGACCGTTGCGGGAATCATGGAAAATTCTCCCAGCGGCAAGCTGCCCGGCGCGAGTCGAATCATTGTCCAGAGTGCATCCTCGGGAAGAACCTTTCGGAGATTGAAATCCTTGTCCCCTTCACCTTCAAAATATGAATGCAATCTCACCCGGTATTCATTTCCATTCAGATTCATTTGGGTGTAAGCATGACCGCACCATTCCTGGGTTGAAGAGCTGATTTTAAGCGGTAACGGATAGTTTTGGACATCCACCGGTGCAAAAATCGAGGTCATAATTGAATAAGGATAGATGCCGGTAAAGAATTTTCTGACGGCATTCAATTTTAAGATAGCGATGTCCTGCGAACCAGGGTGATCGGCTTTGATCTGGGTATCAGGATTCAATTTTTCGGTCACAAACACCAAGACGGCATCCCCTTCGTGGATTTCTCCGTAACGCATCTGCTGCAGAGAAAAACGTGAAAGTTCCGCACCATGATTATACCAGTAATCTTGAAATTGATCCTGGGTGGGGGCTCCAAATTGAGGTAATTTATCAGCGTGAGACGCTGTGGCCGACAAGCCGGCCAGCATGAATATGCTTAAGACCATACGGTAAAATTTCATTTTGACACTCCCTGTGGTTTCAATGAGAAAGTGAGCTAACAAGGCAGAATTAATCAACCTTCCTAAAATAAGGTAAGACCTTTGCCAGCGGATTAAAGGAGCCGGGGTTGAAATCTAAGCATGAATATTATATCTTCGCTGCCAATTGCACATCATTACACGGTTGGGAGGGTCATATCATGCAAAAAAATACCCAGTGCGTTCACAGCGGAACTTATTTAGACTCACAAACCAAAGGAATTAATACCCCGATTTTCACCTCTTCCTCTTTTGAATATCTTGATATACCGGAAAATGTCTATCCCCGGTATTTCAATACGCCCAATCAGAAAACCGTCATCGACAAATTATGCGCTTTGGAGAACGCAGAGGCTGGTTTAATTTTCAGCTCCGGCATGGCAGCCATCAGCACCGTCATTTTTTCTCTGATAGAAACCGGCGATCACATCGTTTTGCAAAGGGATATTTACGGTGGGACCCACCATTTTGCCACTGCTGATTTTGATAGGTTCGGCATAGAGTATTCTTTTGTATCCAACAATCTTGCTGAAATTGAAAATGCGATATGCAAAGACACCAAAATTGTCTATATTGAAACGCCCTCCAATCCGCTGCTGGTGGTAACCGATATTGAGGCGGTCGCCCAAATTGCAAAGTCAAATAATGTTCTAACGGCAATTGATAATACCTTTGCATCGCCCATCAACCAAAATCCGCTAGATATCGGAATTGACATCGTCATCCACAGCGGGACCAAATATATCGGCGGCCACAGCGATATTTGCTGTGGCGCCGTATTGGCTGCCAAGAATTTGATTTCAACGATCAAGAGCTTTGCGGCCAATTCAGGGGGCAGCCTGAACGCCATGACCTGCTATCTGATTGAAAGAAGTTTAAAAACCCTGGCGATCAGGGTGGAAAAGCAAAACAAAAACGCACTGGAGATTGCGAGGTACTTGGAGACGAACGCCCTCATACGGAAAGTGAACTACCCCGGCCTGGAAAATCATTCGGGTTTTGATATTGCCTGCAAACAAATGCGGGCCTTTGGCGGGATGCTGTCATTTGAGCTGGATGATCATAAAATCGATCCCCATGGATTTTTACGGAATCTGAGCCTGATTCGACCGGCACTCAGCCTCGGCGGCGTTGAAACCATCATATGTGCGCCGGTGGCCACTTCCCATGCAAAACTGACCGATGAGCAGCGCGCAGAGTTGGGTGTCAAACCAAGTTTGATGAGGTTGTCTGTCGGTATCGAGGATGCGAATGACCTCATTGCCGACATTGAGCAGGCGTTACAATAATGTTGCACCACTGATGATTGGTCTAATATGGAGGGAATTATGGAGATAAATCTTGCAGGTAAAACAGCCTTTGTCACTGGGGGAAATATCGGAATTGGGCGTGGTGTTTCGCTCTCATTGGCTCGCTGTGGCGCAGATATTGCGCTCACTTATTTTTCACACCCGGAAGAGGGCGAGGCAACCGTAAAGGCTATCCAAGAAATGGGACGTAAGGCGTTTGCCTTTCAATTGGACGCAACAAACAGTGATCAGGTGAGTGAGGTGGTAGGTCAAGTTGAGCAGTCCTTAGGGGGGCATATCGACATTTTGATGAACAATGCCGGCCATCTTGTCGGGCGTTCACCGATTGCAGAAATGTCAGATGAGCATTGGTTTAACACCATAAATGTCAACCTGACCAGCACTTTTTATTGCACCCGGGCCGTGTTGCCTTTTATGAACACCGGGTGGGGGCGAATAGTGAACATGTCATCTTTGGCAGCTCGAAACGGCGGCGGACCTGGCGCAGTGGCCTATGCCGCATCAAAAGGGGCAATCATTGCCTTTACCCGTGGGTTATGCAAGGAGGTCGCTGATCAAGGTATTACGGTAAATGCCGTTGCGCCGGGATTAATCCTCGAAACTCCTTTCCATGATACTTTCAACACGGAAACCGGTATTCAAGGCACCGTGAGCAGCACACCATTGAAACGGGGTGGTACGCCCGATGATGTGGCTGGAGCTGTTCTTTACTTTGTCTCTGAACTGGCTTCGTTTATCACCGGGGAAATTCTTGAAATCAATGGTGGATTGTATTTTGCGTGACAGGCAACTATTCGCATAATTTTCATGCAATATTTAGGTGATAGTGTGATAAACAGAGAGGTCTGAAGATGGTATCATCAAACGGCAGAAAAAAACCTAAGCTGACGGCCCCGCAGGGCGCCTGTGACACACATCTGCATTTTTACAATGCTAAATTTCCTTCAGCCCCCACGGCATTGATGACACCACCCGATGCCTGGGTGGATGACTATTGCTTAATTCAAAATCGTCTGAATCTGGAACGAGTCGTCGCCGTTCAACCGACAACTTACGGCACAGATAATTCATGCCAACTGGAGGCGATGAAATTCTTTGGGAAAAACGCACGAGGGGTGATGGTGGCAGATACTTCAACGACGGACGAGGAATTGGACCGGCTGACCCGACTGGGTGCCAGAGGGGTGCGGTTTCATATGCTTCCCGGAGGGGCCCTGCCTTGGGATATCCTCGAAGAAATGGCTGCACGCGTACACAATTTCGGTTGGCATGTTCAACTTCAAATGAACGGCAGAGAATTTCCGGACCGCGAGGAAATACTTAAACGCTTGCCATGCGATCTGGTGGTTGATCATGTGGGCCGTTTCATGGGACCGGTACCAACCGATCATCCTGCTTTCAAGGTGCTGTTGGGGTTTCTGGAAACCGGTCGGTGCTGGGTTAAGCTGTCGGCGCCTTATGAATCTTCAGAATCAGGTCCTCCTGACTGGGCTGATATCACCGCCGAGGCGCGGGCGCTGTGCAAGGCCGCTCCCGAACGCATGCTGTGGGCAAGCAATTGGCCGCATCCTGGTCAGGAAAATCCGCCGGACGAAGCGGACTTGCTGGATTCACTGCTGGACTGGGTGGATGATGAAGCTGTCCGAAACAGAATTCTGACAGAAAATCCCGCTGATCTTTACGGATTTTGAGAACATAGAGATTTAACGCAGGCAACCCAAAAGCGGGGATTACGAATTCTTCTTAAGGATTTTTTCCCCTAGTTCGAAATCCATGACATAGCTCGGTTGTCTTATCGTAAGAGGTTCTTACCTTTTTCGAAAAATAAATGTGCTTTCCTCCCAGGGTTTAAGATCAATGACTTTGATGGGCATTCTTTCATGGCTGCCAATAATTAGAAACCCTCCAGAGGCCAGGCTATCCACGACCCTTGTAATGGCAGGTATTTTGAATTCATCTACATAGTAGGTAAGCAGGCTGTTTCTTAAAAATATCAGGTCAAATGCATTTCCAGGGGGATTTGATAAAAGGTTATGGACCTGCCACACAATTCCGTCTCTCACCCATGATCTTAAGACATACCTTCCGCGTGCGATTGTCTCAAAATAAGTGGATCGGATCACCTCTGGAACTTCTCTCATGCTACTACGGGGGTAGACGGCAGCTTTTGCCCTTTCCAGATATTCAGGAATCATGTCTGTGGCCAGAATATATAGATCGGAGATATTGGGATAAGATTTTCGCGAGTCCTCTAGTATTATTTTAAAACTGTATATCTCTTCTCCCGAGGCACACCCCGCCGACCATACCTTTATGACGTGAGATGTATTTTTGATCAAAAGGGGAAGCAATCGTCCCTGCATGATCTGCCAAAGCTTCCTGTCACGAAAAAAGCGGCTGATGGCAACAGTCATGAGGCGTTCAAATTGAATCCGCTCCTCCCGTTTCTCCTCTATAGCCTCGATGTATTCCTCTATATTCCGGCAGCGGATCTCATGCATGCGGCGCGCAAGACGCTTCTTGACTCCTTTCCTGACTCTGTAGTATCCAGCCCATGAGTATCCGAACCGATCAAGGAGTTGGCGAAATTGCGTATCTTCCATCTCTGTATTTTATATAGTGTAGGTGGAATATTCCAGCGTCATCCTTTGGCCATTCCCTGAATCAGCGCCAACACATTCTCCCCGAGAACATCGTGATTATATCCTCCTTCCAGAATACCAAAACAGCCTCCCTCATTGCGATCGGATGCCAACCTGACCCAATAACCGATCTCTTCGTAATCCTCGGTGTTGAGCAGGCCGCCCCAGTCGGCAGCGTGGTTGTCGAAGCCGGCAGAAATACCTATTAAATCTGCCCGAACATTTTTCATGGTTTCTTCCACCTCTTGCAGATAGCGGCGTCGGTTATGGCCTTCCACATTGACAACAGTCACCCAATTTCGGTGTCCGAGAATATTTTCTGTTCCGTCTCCGAAATGAAGATCAATATCCAATACACAGGCACTTTCAATTTTTTTCTGTCGACGCAGCGTTTCTAAGGCCACGGCCATATTGTTGAAATAGCAAAAACCCCAGGAAGAAGCTGCAGAAGCGTGATGCCCCGGTGGACGGATCAGTCCGAAACAAGGTTCGGACAGACCGATTTGAGCAGCTTGGATGGCACCTCCTGCAGCCAACGTCGCGATTTCATAAAGCCCCTGGTTTTCGACGGTCTGAATATGCGTGTCGGCGTGGACTGCAGCAACCTGCTGTCGAAGCGCTGGTTCGGCTGAGACAAACTCAACATACGGTTCGATGGTTCCAATTATGGACTCCATACGCCCAGGGGAGGCTGCTGGATCACTGGTATAGACTTGGTAGAAATCTTCGTGAAAAACCACCTTCATTGTCCTTTTTCCTCCTCAAAGATAGATTAAAAGGCTGTCGGATTCACCTGGCGGTCTGAATATGGGGTCTTCATATCGCAAAAATTATGCATCCGTTTCACTCGATTGGGTGTGACAGGTATTCCAAATGTTGATTTAAAATGTGAGCAGTATCTTGTCTTATCCCTAACGTTGCAAAAGTCGGAGTGCTTCAGAGCCAAGGCGTCAAGGTTGAAATTGTAGTCGGTTACATTGATCCCTTGACAACACAGGATCTGAAGTCCTCCGGCTTTCCCGTAGGGTAAACAACATGGCAAAA
>JASFFJ010000134.1:0-13513 GCA_050124355.1 Desulfobacterales bacterium
CACTGCCATGGCTGCTCGGCAACGTCATCATTCTGGTGCTTATCGCTGTCTTCCCCCAGCTCATTCTTTGGCTGCCGGATTGGCTCATGGGTTCGCAGTGATTCAGTTATTGGGCAACTATCTCCCCTTCGTCACATCACAGAAGTAAATTATTATTTCCTAGTTTCGGAGTATTGCAGTTTTAATAAAGAAAAGGAGCTAAAGTTGTTGTATTCTGTCAATTAAAGCATAGCAACTAAAGCGCAGCAATCTCTTAATTCTTGTCCGCCTCGCTTTTTGGAGGATTAGTCATTATACAAGGCAATTTCGTTCACTTTAGACAATCATATTTTAATTGTTTTCTGTCTGATCCCAGGCATCGGCAAAAATCTTCAGACCTTTGTCCGTAAACGGATGCTCAAAGCTTTCTTTGTAGACCGATAGGCCTGCTGTTGCGATATGAGCTCCCATTGCCGCGTATCTGGCCAATTGGTTGCCATTTCGAATTGCTGCTGCAATGACTTCAGTTTCAAAACCGAAGTTGTTAATGGTGCACAAAATATCTGACATAAATTCAGAACAATCAACACCGGCTGATTCCTGCCATCCAACAAAGGGCGACACAAACTTGGCACCTATTCTGCCTACTTGAAGCGCCTGTGATGCCGTGAAAACGAGAGTGACATTGGTTCTTACATGCTGTTCTTCCAATTTTTTTGCAGCAATCAAACCTTGTTCGTTACAGGGCACTTTGATCACAAAATTTTCTGCAATCTGACAAAGCTCCTTAGCCTGGTCGATCATATCCACTGATTTGGTTAAATGGGGATCGATCTCAACAGAAATGGGAAAATCTTTATCTTTAAATTCTTCAGCCAGTTCATTTATAACGGTCAGAAAGGGTTTGCCGGACTCCTTGATATGCCTTGGATTGGTGGTAACGCCATCTATTTTATAATTTTCATAAGCATAACGAATTTCATCAATCTTACCGGAATCTAAAAAGTATTTCATTTTCTTGTCCTCTTTTTTCTATTTAAAAAAATATTAAATACAAAGAATATCGGGTCGACGCCAGGTCTTTCCTCCATGTTCAACGGATAAAAGCGGCCAGTCCGGAGATTCGGTAATAATCTTGGTATCATCTTCAGAGATTATAACCGTATCTTCGGATTTGGTTCCTGCAATGGAGGGATTCCATGCAATGGCTTGATCCACAACCAGTTTTTCTGTTCCACCGGGTATAGCTCTATAATCTCGCGGGGTGTAACCGGTCGGTCCGCCCTGGTGGTGATGCTTCCATTCATTGGGATATCCCACATCGGCGTAAGACTGCTGAGCGGTATTGAAAATATTTCCACAAGATTCACCGGGCTTGCTGGAAGATATAAAGGCCGCGTCAACTTTGATGACAGCATCATGTTTTTTTCGGAGTTCTGCGGGTAATTTCCCGAAGTGTACCAGACGGCTTACTGATGCAATTAGCCCGTATTTCCGGGCACCAAGCACTACCATTGCATATTTCTCGATTTTCTTATCGGTTGGTATGGGATGACGATATTTGAACACGCGATCATCAACCGCGACCAACCTCACAATAGGCATAATCCCCTGGCAGATAAGCAGTGATGAAAGATGGGCTGCAATACGATGCTCACTATCCCCGATACGAATCGTTCGGCAGACTTCAGCTACCGCTTCACCGCTTTTTTGTCCTAGCCAGTGATACTTCGATATCTCTTCTTCGGTCAAAGAATACCGGAGTTTTGCAATTTCTCCTGCAACATTCGCGGTTCCAGCGAATCCATCGTCGGAACCAATTTTCATGGTTTGGCTGAAGTCTGTAATGATTTTCACTTTCTGTACATCATCAAACCACTCAAAATCGATCAGCTCATATCCCATCTCCTTTAATTCTTCATCCATGATACGGTGTTTTTCAATGGTATTTGTGATGACATATTTGCTTTTCAACGTAATTAAGAGGGATGCCACACCCATTTCAGATGCAATTCCTACATAGTTTTGCTTACCGCCGGTAGCCCAGGCAAAATTTGCCTGAGAAGAAAGCAAAATCGCATCCAAACCGCGGTTGCTCAGAAAATCATGAATTCGCGCTTCCTTTTCTTTAATTTCATTCATTATTCAACTCCTATTAACACATCTACTCCAAAGATGTCCTATTAACAGATCTACGCTAAAAATCAATGTGTTTTTGAGGTTGGGTCAGTTACTGATACCGAATTATTTAGGGGCCGAGGAAGTCAGAAAAACATGATGCAGAAAATTTATTTTATGATTGAAAAAACCCTTTTATTTTATGGAATATCATGTCAGGATTAAGTCTAACGTCGACAAATAGGTTCAAATGATGGTGATCAATCGTTTTATTATACGCAGAGGGGGAAAGTTTAAAAATTGGAGGAGACTATCATGTGTAATAAAAGGATACCGGCCTTTTCATTTCTCATCGCCCTGATTTGTCTCTATGCGACATCAGTCAGCGCTGATCGGATTAAGCTTAAACTTGCGATTCTGCCGGATGGAAAGCATCGATACTTTCATGAATTATTGGATATCGCATTGAAAAATGCCGGGCATAACCCGTCCATTGAGAGATTTGGCGGATTAACCCAGGAGAAAATTGATCAAAATGTTGCCAGCAATCGTCTGACGCTTCACTGGTTCCTCCAAACCAAAGCACGAGATAAACGCTTTGTCCCAGTGAGGGTCGGCATTACCAATGGATTGATCGGACAGAGAATTTTATTTATCCCAAAGGGTCAACAGCCTATCTATGATAAAATAACCAACCTGGAAGAATTCAGAAATATGGGAAAGAGTGCGGCTTTGGGAAAAATCTGGTTTGACGTCGATGTTTGGCAACATAACAATCTCAAAGTCTCGACTCAGGACGGAGATTGGCGAGCCATATATCAAAAAGTCGCTGCCGGTGAAGCGGGTTTTGATTATTTCCCCCGGGGATGCAATGAAGTGATTGATGAAGCATTACAGCACCCCGAGCTTGATATTGAAAGTAAACTACTGCTAATCTACGATAGAGACTTTTACTTTTATCTAAGTAAAGAAAACGAAAAATATCAAGCCATTCTGGAATCAGCGCTTAATTCCTTTAAAACGTCTGGGGCAATGGATAATTTGATCAGAAAACACTGGGCCGGCGCCTTAAATATTCTTGGCTATGATGACCGGATACGGATATCCCTGGAGACACCTAAGTAGTGATTGTTGCCTCCGTCAGAATTAAAGTATTGAACTTATAGACCATTCAGGGTTAGGAAGCTATTGGGTGTTATTATTCTGAATTGGCATATAGCTAAACCGGATAAACCGGAAATAACAAATAACAAATCGCAAATAATACCCAATACCCAAATGACAAATCCAAAACAAAGATGTGACTTTCAATATACAGATATCTTGTTTCGGTCATCGAAATTTCGATTTTTGAAATTACTTGGCCCAATTCTAAGATCAGGTGGTGCTTGTTTTTTGGTTTTTTGCCATAAAATGCACGTATATAATTCCTAGGCGCCTAAAACACGCCTGATTAATCCGGATTATCAAGACACTTAATAAAGGTGATATTCATATGACATCACTTGATTTCAGCCAATTGACCGCCGCTCGATCTCTTAAATTAAAATCGAAAACCAAGTTTGGATTCTTGTTGGATACAGAAATTGGTGAAATGGAAGTCTCGCGCTATTCGAAAGGTGTTTTTAGAATTCGACTCGGTAGTACCTCATTAAATGACTATGGTATTCTAACCGATGGACCGGATAATTCAGAACCTGAATTGAAAGAAAATGATTCGTTCTATTCGATTGAAGAAGATGATATTTCGCTTCGCCTCAAAGAGAACCCTTTTCGTTTTATCCTTTCAAAAAGGGATAAAATTCTTCTTACATCTATCAATGATGGTCATTTTGTCCGGCCGCAGCGGCTGCCGGCTTTTGCCAAAGATGAAAGCGGTTGGTTTGCTGCCGTGGCATTAAGAAGCGGTGAACCGGTTTACGGTCTCGGCGAGAAATTCGGTCCGCTAAATCGCCGCGGACAATTGGTTTATAGTTACAATCAAGATGCTTTGGGTGTTAACGCTGAAATCTCCTATAAAAATTGTCCATTCGCCTGGAGTCCCTCGGGTTGGGGAATATTCATGCATACCCCTGCGCCGGTAGCCCATGGCGTCGGGTATCCCCAATGGTCCCATCGCAGTTATGCCATAAAAGTTGAGGACGGGTGCATGGATATGTTTCTGATTGCCGCTGATTCTCCCTCTGGCATACTGAGAAGCTTCACCGAGTTAACCGGACGGGCTCCGGAAACACCGGAGTGGTCATTGGGCGTATGGATCAGTCGCGCCTATTATAAAACCGCACAAGAATCATGGGACATCGCCCAAGAAATCCGCAAAAGAAAAATACCCTGCGATGTGTTCACACTGGATGGACGGGCCTGGCTGGACGTAAAAACCCGTTTTGCCTTTGAATGGGATCGTTCTCGTTATCCGGAGCCGAAAAAAATAACCGAGAAGATAAAATCTCTCGGATTAAGAATTTGTGTCTGGGAATATCCGCTGGTTTCAATTCATAATCCCGTCTTTAGGGATCTGGCGGAAAAAGGCTGGCTACTAACGGATAAATTCGGTGAGACCTATGTTTTCTACTGGGATATGTCGCCGTTCGGAGACGTTCTCACCCCGCTTCCGGCCAGCGGAATATTAGATTTTACAAATCCGGAGGCCTATCAATGGTGGGCAAACTCCCATAAGGCGCTTTTTGATTCAGGAATCGACATTATCAAATCAGATTTTGGTGAACAGGTTCCGGATGATGCCTATGCCGGCAACGGCGATAGCGGACGCCGTTTGCACAATGTATACGCACTTCTCTACAACAAATGTGTTTATGAGGCCAGCAGAAAATACTATGGTGATCAGGCCGTGGTGTGGGCACGATCCGGATGGACCGGCAGCCAGCGGTATCCGATCCAGTGGGGTGGCGATCCGCAGGCAGATTGGGAGGGGCTTGCCGGCAGTGTTCGTGGCGGTTTGTCCTGGGGAATGAGCGGTTTTCCTTATTACAGTCATGACATCGGCGGATTCTATGGCGGCCCTCCTGATCCTGAGCTTTACATCCGATGGGCTCAGGCCGGCGTGCTTGGTTCGCACTGCCGCATCCACGGCATCGGTCCGCGGGAACCCTGGTATTTTGGAGAAGAAGCTGAAAAAATAGTAAGAAAATGGCTCGAATTTCGCTATCAATTACTCCCCTATCTTAAACTATGCGTAAAAAAAGCTTCCCAACAGGGGTTGCCGCTGATGCGAGCCATGGTACTGGAGTTTCCTGATGATCCGTTGTCATGGCAATTTGAAGACCAATATATGTTAGGCGACACCCTATTGGTGGCGCCGGTACTGCAACCCGGCGGAGAGAAACAAGTTTATCTCCCAAAAGGCTGCTGGTACGATTACTGGACAGGCGAAGAAATTGCAGGCGGGCAATTACTCAATACGATGTCTCCTTTGGATCAAATACCGCTCTATGGTCGAAAAGGAAAGATACTGCCATTGGGACCGGTAGTTCAACATACCGGTGAATTAGAAGCTGATGCTAAAATCGAGAAAATAAGAGTTTTTGGAAATCCAGATAACTTCCCTCAATGGGTTGAAATTGATGAAGGTGGTTGGTTGTTAACAGAATTTCAAGGGGCCATTGAATTTGAAACTTTTGGAAATGTGGAACTAATAAGGGACGGGAGTCGGATACGGTTCATGGCAACCTAATTTCTAATAATTTATGCGATTTTGGTTGTAGGAGCGGCTTCCAGCCGCGATTATGCGAAGATGGCGATAGCGCCACTTTTTTTCGCGGTAGGAAGCCGTTCCCACGAGAAATTGAGGTAAAGTAAATCGATTCCCAATTTTATGAAGTTTCATAAGAAGTGGTTTAGGGAAAAGACTGAATATAACCTTTGAACCCCTGAACCTTCTAACCTGTAAACGGATACAAGGTTTGTTCAGTTCAGCTCTTGTGCATATCGTTTCTCAAGATCCATTTTGGCCTGTTTAATGGCTGCTTCCAGTTTGTCCAGCCATTCCTTGCCGTATTTTTTTGCATACCATTCTTTTAAGGGTTTGGCAGCCTCAATAAATTGCGCTTTTTCCTCGGGTGTTGGCACGTAAATCTTTCCGCCGGCCTTTTTAAAGGTCTCATAAGCTTCAATCTGGCGACGTTTCGGAAAAGCCGTGGTGACGTTTTTGAGATTGTCAAAACCATCAGCAACAATTTTTCTCATGTCTTTTGGAAGTGACAGGAAAAAATCATTGTTCATGAGCCACAAGGCCGCCATATATGCATGTCCGTCAAGGGTGATGTATTTGATATGTTCGTGAAATTTCATCCCGACGATATCGGTGATGCCGTTTTTGGACCCATCAACCACGCCGGTCGCTAGGGAGGTGTATAACTCCGGCCATGCAATGGGAGTCGGATTTGCACCGAGCAATTTGACTAGTTCAATTTGTACTTCCGAATTGATTGTGCGAAGTTTTAATCCCTTGAGATCTTTCGGTGTCTTAATCTCTTTTTTGGTGTTGGCGATATTGCGCCAGCCACCAGTGTTGGTAACGGTCATCAGACGCAAACCGGTTCTTCCAATAATGGCCTGGCGTAGTTCATTGAGAAATGGCCCGTCAAATACAGTTTCGACAACCCGATCATCATCGAACATGTAGGGCAGGTCCAAAACCTGAATTTCTGGAAACATGTTACCAAAACCACCGAGTGTGGTCATATAGACCTCAATAACCCCGGCTTGTAATGCTTCCAGACACTCTCGCGGATTACCACATAGTTGGCCGCCGGGATAGATTTGAACCTCAATAGCGCCATTTGAGCGGCTTTCGCAGAAATCTTTAAATACCATGGATCCATCGTAGTCTTCATCTTCCGTATTGCCGAGAAATACGACTTTAATCGTGTGGTCGGCAGCAAATGCCGGTGATTGAACCAATCCGCCAATAAGAAAAGCCGCCAAAATCAATGTTATCATCCAAAATTTGGTGCATTTTTTGTTTTCCATAAGATTTCCTCCTTCTTTGGGTGTGGGGTTAATTGGTTAATTTTACGATTCGTCAGTAGTTCTGAATTTACTGAACAAAGCCAAGCCAGCGCGGAATCGTCATGGACAGCGGTTCCACAAAGGTGATGAGTAAAATGACGACGAATTCCATAAGCAAAAACGGCGCCATTTCCAAAGCAATTTTTTCAACCCGATCTCCGGTTAATGATGACGCCACAAACAGGACCAATCCCATGGGTGGGGTTGCCAATCCGATGGTGACGTTGACGCACATGATTATGGCAAAATGAACGGGATGAACTCCCAGGCTGACCATTGCCGGCGCCAAAATAGGCCCCAGTATTAGGATGGCAGGACCGGCATCTAAAAACATCCCGACAATCAGTAACAGTACATTTATCAAAAGTAGCACGACGTACTTGTTGCTGCTGATCGCAAGAAATCCTTTGGTTATCGCTTGCGGTGTTTGAGAAAGGCTTACAAACGATGAGAAAGCCACTGCCGCTCCGACCAATAATAGAATGACGCCGGAATTGATGGCGGTCACTTTAAAAATTTTTCCCAATTCTTTGAACTTAAGTGTCCGGGTGATGAAGAGGGTAAGGATGAGTGCGTATCCGACTGCAACTGCCGCGGCTTCAGTCGGTGTGAAAACACCGGTTAAAATGCCACCCAACATGATGATCGGTGTTAACAACGGTAGAAACCCGGCACGCGTTGCAGCGACGAACTCCTTGAACGTGGCCCTACGGCTTGCTACCGGGTAATCTCTTTTTTTAGCAAGATACACGGTTATGGCCATCAAACTGATTCCCACAAGAAGACCCGGTATGATGCCGGCGGCAAAAAGGGCGCCCACGGACACATTCATGACAAAGGCGTAAAGAATCATGAGGCCACTGGGCGGAATGATGGGACCGATAACAGAAGACGCCGCGGTCACCGCTGCGGCGAACCGTTTGGTGTACCCGTTTTTCTCCATGGCGGGTATCAGCATCGCACCCAAAGCAGATGTGTCGGCCACGGCGGACCCGGAAAGTCCGGCAAACAAAATACTGGATAGAATATTGACGTGCGCCAACCCACCACGGAAATGGCCAATAATTGCCTGGGAGAAGCGAACCAAGCTACCGGTAATGCCGCCTTGATTCATCAATTCGCCGGCCAAAACAAAAAACGGCAGTGCCATGAGCGGAAAACTGTCTATTCCGTTATACAACCGCTGCATTAAAAGGGTCAGGAACTTGACTTTGCCTTCAATGAGCAACTGCATGCCGGGACCAATCAACATTCCAAATACGATGGGCAATCCGATTACCATCGAGATTAAAAAAAACCAGAAAAACATGAGTGCCATAGCTCAGCCTCCCCTATAATACATCACCCGGTTTGTCTGGGGATTGAGTTTCACCCTTATCCGTAGAAGAAGGAGAAAATATCGCTTTTACATCTGTTAGAATTCGTTCCACTCCGCCAATCATCATCATTCCAAATGAAATGGGTAAAATCAGGTAGACATAGCCTATTTTAAAATTTACGGTACTTGCCCGAATTCGCATGCCTCGCTTTACCATGCCTAGACCCTCATTCAATAAATAATAAGCCATAAGAATGATTAGGATATGGAGCAATATTTCCAGTATACCCCGGACTTTCCTGGGGATCTTTGAGACAACCAGCTCCATATTTACGTTGAGTCCTTTGCGGTAGGCATAGGGCGCCACCAGGAAGGTCATCCATACCATGGTAAATTTGGCTAGTTCTTCCGGCCATGGCAAGGAGTGGTTTAAAAAATACCTGAAAAAAACCTGGATTAGAATCATGCCGGTCATAATCGCTGCCAGGATCATGGCTATGCGTGTGAACCAATCCAAGACAAATTCATTGAATTTCCCAAGGTAGGTCTCAACTGCATTTAAGACATTCATTCATTCACCCCTCTTCATCTTGGTGCTGTCAATGCACTTTTATTTATTATAGGTTGAGTGGTTCAGCCCGCCTTGGCCTTCGGCTCCTAGATCCTACGCTTCGGAGAGTGCGACTGATAAGATCATATTACGGCCCCGTGTCAGGTTCCCAAATATGAATCTAAATAATTGAGCAACATAAAGTCAGGTCTGGGCCAGGGAGTTTAACGTTCTGGGTTGAAAAGCATCCAACCAACTCTGATCAAAGGGATTCTTTATTCATCGTTTTGGTAATACTTTTTTACCCAATGGTTGATGTTGGATATTACTGCTATTGATTAATATAGTAAATGATTTCAAATAATCACAACCTTTGAACCGTGAACGCTGAACCGCTCAACATAGATGTAAAACGGGGATATCCATCATATTCGCCAGTTTTTTAAGGCTTTCACGACAGTCGCCGTATGCCATTGAAACATGATGCTCTAACCCCTCCATGATGATTGTCTTGAGCACTTCTTCGACAGGGCGGTCAAACCGAACGACACCGGAAGTCCCGCTAAAGCTCATCGGTGCGCGGATTATTTCTCCGCTGCCAATGACCAACCGGACAACGTTTTTGCTCTGGCTTAAGCGGGCAATGGTAATTCTCCCCGGCTTCAAGGAGAATTCGTTTAACAACGGTAATTTTCGATTTGAGTGTATCGTTGCTCTGATGGGCCCCTCGATATCTGCCATGGACAGGGGCGCCAATCCGCAATGCCAAAACACAGCGGTATTATCCTTGGGATTAAAATCCACCATATCGGTCATGAATGCCGGTGCATCGTTCAGACCTTGAAGCATCAGCGTACTAATCGTTCCGTATACATCGGCTTCGCAGGCGCAGGGGATCATTTCTTGATTCATCATAGCCATTGGACCGCAGGCAGCGCAACCGAATTCGGTGAACATTTCAGGCCAGCAACGAACCGCCAGGCCATTGAACTTTTTTTCGACTGCGAGGTTCCGCAACGCACTGTAGATCTTTAAGCTTTTTCGAAGCGGTTCCTGTTCCAGGGCACTTAAATTTCCGAGATCAGCCTGAACGCGAGCGTAAACTTCATCTGTTTCATCGGCAGGGATGAGTCTTGCTCTTTTGAAAAGCGCCTGGAGCTCCATGAAATCAACCGATACGCCGAAACGTTTGCTGAGCAACTCGGTGTCGTAGTTACATGTATCGAATCCTTCCGGGTGCTGTCCGATGACCCCGATTCGAGTTTCGGCAAGTTTTCTTTTCACCTTGCCTGCCCTGGCGATATCCAGAATGACTTGAAGGGTTTCTTTTTCGTCTGCATCGCGATGAAGAAACGAAAAGGTTTGTCCGGCACGAGCCAGGGCATGAGCGGCCAGGTTTATACCACAAACCGAATTTAACCTCAGCCTTCCTCCGGACCTTGGCTCCGGAAAAGACCATAGCAAAACCGGCGCATCAATGCAATCAGCCAATTTTACCGTCATTGTCGCATCACTGAAGGTAACCTGCATGACCAGTAACAGGTCAAGCGTTTGTTTTTGAAGTGCTGATATTGCGGATTCCACAGCAGCAGCGTCAAATAAGAGATCTTTGGACCCTGCTAAGTTCACATCGAGACCCTGCAGTGTTTCCCACGCGGTAGCCGCAACTTGTTCGGCATACGGTACATCAAAAGTTGGCCGTGCTAAAGCCACAACGCCGATGGTAAGCTTGTCGATCATATGTTACTCCTTATGTAAAAAGAGATTCCACTCACCACTCAACCACTAACGCTACGTTTCGGAATTTCTCCAAATCATCGGAAATATTGTGTTTTTTATGGCTATCCAAGTTGGCAAACCACATGGAATGTTGGAATAATGGAACGTTGGAATACTGGGTATGAAAAGCGGAAAAAGATCTATTCTACGACAAGTGTTGTATCTACATTTTATGATGATGCCCGTCAGCCATCCATTTTTTGCTTTCACCCCAGAAAATCCCCCAATATTACGAGAAAATCAATACAATTATATCCGTTTTGATTCTCTAAACACACCATTCCAATATTCCAGAACCCATGATTGCATCATTCCGTAGTTCCATCATTCCAATTGCGGAGCGAAGCGGAGCTAAGTTCAATTTACCGGAAGGAAACTTTTTTCAGTATTACATGCCTATCAAAGCTCATGCCAAAAAACAACTGAAAATCCGATGTCTCAACTGGCATCGCCTGACAATTTTAATTGAAATTACGAGCCTTGTCGGGTAAAGAAGATATATTATTCTAAGAATGAGGACCTTATGAAATTACCCAACATGTATCGCATTCGTCAAAGATTTGATGACACCAGGGTCGAAGATATCCGAGAAACGGTCAAGGCTGAATTGGGCGGATTGTCCTGGTCGGCAATTCGACCGGGTGACCGGGTGGCAATCACGGCCGGCAGTCGCGGAATTGCCGATATTGCTCAAATCCTGGGAGCCACCGTTGAATTTTTTAAATCGCTCGAAGCCGATCCGTTTCTCTTTCCAGCCATGGGCAGCCATGGCGGCGCAACGGCCGAGGGACAGGTTGCCATGCTGGCGCAGTTGGGGGTGACGGAAGCCTCTGTCAACGCGCCGATTCTATCATCCATGGAAACGGAAGAGATCGGGTCCACTGAAGATAATGTCCCTGTCTTTGTCGATAAAAACGCTTTGGCTGCCGATCATATCGTGGTGGTCAATCGCATCAAATCTCATACCAAATTTAAAGCACCTATCGAAAGTGGCCTGATGAAGATGATGGCCATCGGCATGGGAAAATTAAAAGGGTCTGAGCTTTACCATAGCGCCGCTGTCCAGTATACTTTCTTTAAAATCATTGCAGATGCCGCCCGCGTGGTATTGACCAAAGTACCGGTTGTCTGCGCGGTGGGAATCCTGGAGAACGCTTACGGTCAAACAGCTAAAATCAGCGTATTAAAGGCCGCTGAAATTGAAAGCCGGGAGAAAGATCTCTTAAACTTGTCCAAGAAAATGATGGCCAAACTCCCCTTTAATGAGATCGATCTTTTAATTGTTGACGAGATGGGAAAAGACATCAGCGGGGTCGGCATCGATCCGAATATCACGGGCAGAAATCGAGATCTATTGGGAGTATTTCCCCATCCGGTGCAGGTTAAGCGACTTTTCGTGCGAGATTTAACGGATAGAAGCAAGGGCAATGCCACTGGTATCGGTCTGGCGGATGTCACCACCCAAAGACTGGTGGACAAAATTGACTATGCCGCCACTTATAAAAATTGTATTACTGGCGTCAGTCCCGAAAAGGCTGCCGTACCCATGCACTTTGGAACCGATCGCGACGCCATAGACGTCGCCCTGGGATGCATCGGCCTTATCCCATCGGTAAATAGTAAAATTGTGCGCATTAAAAACACGCTGCGATTGGACATCCTGGAAGTTTCCGAAGCCTACGCAGAGACGTTTCAAATAAGCCCCGATCTTGAAATTATCGCCGGGCCCAACCGCATGGAATTCAACAGCGAAAACAATCTGCTGTGAGATGGTGATCCGAAATGCCGGATCTGAAAGAATTGTGGGAATAGATTCGAAATAGGCCGGAATTGGATATCGATTTTTATTGAGTGCAGTTTATTTAACAAAAGGGCGCTTTCGAATCTGTGCAGGCATAGGCCGATAGGCCGACTTACGGTTTAGCAGATGGGCTGCACACGTTTCAAGGTAAGGTCCCTAGCAAGCCTGGTAGGATGCCCAGGCGGTAGCTGCCGGTTCTTACTTCCACATTCGATATGCCACCTGCACGTCATCGATGCGATCCACCTCCTTACCCCACGCCTGATTGCAGAGGCTGAACGTGTGAATATCTCTAGCTTCGAGAACGGACAGCTAAATCTTTGCTCTGTCTGACCGATCGGGACGGTCATACCACACGCTCAGCCCGCCAACGGTCGAGATGCGATTGCCCTGACTAGACGATGGTGCAGTGGTTGGATTTAGGTTGCATTTTTTGGTAAAAAAATAAATAATAATTCATCATGTCGAAAAAACCGGATTTAAAGGTAGATATTGGTGGATTAAAACTTCAAAATCCAGTGATGACGGCATCCGGCACATTTGGGTATGGCCGGGAATTCGATCATCTGGTTGATTTAAATCGTCTCGGTGGCATCATCGTGAAGGGATTGTCTTTAGAGCCGACCAAAGGCAACCCACCGCCGCGCATTGTTGAGACCCCGTGCGGCATGTTGAATGCCATTGGTCTTGAAAATGTTGGTATCGAAGCCTTTGTAGCGGATAAACTTCCCTTCCTGCAGCGTCTGACACCACCCATCATCGCCAATATTTACGGCACCCTGGAAGAAGAATATTTCCAGCTGGCGGCCCGTATCGATGCGGTTGAGGCTATCGCCGCGATCGAGGTCAATATCTCTTGCCCCAATGTAAAAGCCGGCGGCATGGTTTTCGGCGTCGATCCAAGGGCTGCCTTCCGGGTAGTCCGCGGGATCCGCGATAA